>NZ_DAHVHV010000001.1:45470-181479 GCF_027317285.1 Ferrovum sp.
CGGGTTCCAGGACACCGAGACGTTCAAGTTGTTCATAGCCAACCTCTGGTCGTCTGAGCAATTCAAGGTAAGTGGCATCCTTATCCGGATAATTCGGCCCAAATATTGTGGTCAGTTCATCGGTTGAGTGGTTTTCTGGATGATATCGGATTTTGCCGATGCGCTGAGTTTCTTCCTCGATCATCATTCTTTTCTCTGAAAACTCAGCCCACTGTTGGTCGGAAATCAGCCCAAATTTATGGGCATGTTCAGAAAGTCTCAGATCAGCATTATCTTCCCGCAATTGCAAACGGTATTCTGCCCTACTGGTAAACATCCGGTAAGGCTCTGTAACCCCCCGTGTCACCAGATCATCCACCATGACCCCCAGGTAAGCCTCATGGCGCAGGGGCGCCCATCCATCACAGTCACGGGCGGCACGCGCCGCATTGAGTCCGGCAAGCAATCCCTGTGCTGCAGCCTCTTCGTACCCCGTGGTCCCATTGATCTGACCGGCAAGATACAAACCGCTTAATGATTTCGATTCCAAAGTGGGAAACAAGCCGCGGGGGTCCAGGTAATCATACTCGATGGCATAGCCCGGCCTCAACAAGTGCGCTTTTTCCAATCCCGGAATCGAGTGTACCAAAGCCAGTTGAACGTCAAAGGGCAAACTGGTGGAAATACCGTTGGGGTACACTTCATGAGTGGTCAAACCCTCGGGCTCCAGATAGACCTGGTGCGAGGATTTATCGCCAAAACGATGTATCTTGTCTTCGATGGAAGGGCAGTAACGGGGTCCAACGCCCTCGATCACCCCTGTATAAAGAGGCGAACGATCCAAACCCTGCCGGATGATTTCATGAGTCATTTCTGTGGTATGGGTAATCCAGCAAGGTACTTGTCTAGGGTAATTCTCCTCCGCCGACCAAAATGAAAACTTCGGTTTTGGTTCGTCCCCAGGTTGGGCCAGCGTTTTGGAATAATCGATGGTTCTCCCGTCAATTCGGGGAGGCGTTCCAGTCTTCAAGCGTCCTACGGGTAAGGACAACTCTCTCAATTGTTCTGCCAGCGGAACGGCGGGGGCATCGCCAGCCCGTCCTCCGGGGCTTTTGTTCAATCCAATATGCATCAATCCCGCCAAAAAAGTCCCCGTCGTCAGTACCACTGATTGGGCAGCAAACCATACCCCTAACTGAGTTTCCACACCTATCACACGATTCCCCATCATCTTGAGGGCGGTGACGGCTTGCTGAAAAATAATCAGGTTCGGCTGGTTTTCCAGGCACGAGCGGATATATTGCCGATAAAATTGTCGGTCAATTTGTGCACGGGTTGCCCGAACGGCCGGGCCCTTACTGCTGTTCAATATCCTGAACTGGATCCCTGCAGCATCTGCAGCCCGCCCCATGACACCGCCCAACGCGTCAATTTCCTTGACCAAATGACCCTTACCGATCCCGCCAATGGAAGGATTACAAGACATTTGACCCAACGTTTCGATATTATGGGTCAGCAGGAGGGTTGTCATACCGGCTCGTGCAGCGGCCAGGGCTGCTTCAGTCCCTGCGTGCCCTCCCCCCACCACGATCACTGCAAATTCTTGAGGATATTTCACGTGTTGCCCATCCTTTTCACCTGTTTCTCCCCTGTGTTTCACGTGAAACACAGGGAGTTAAACCTTACTTTCCGATACAAAACCTTGAAAAAATTTCTCCCAACAAATCATCTGCCGCAAATTCCTTGCCTGAAATTTGTGCCAATTTGAGTTGAGCCTGGCGCAATTCTTCAGCAACAAACTCTGATTCAACGGTTTTCAAGGCCTCCCGAAGGTGACTCATGGCTTGCCCCAGAATTCCGATATGGCGTTCCCGTGCCAGCAGCAACGGTGCTTCCGAAACCCGATCGATCTCCATGCCCGACAGCATCTTCTGCTTCAGCACCTCCAACCCTTCCCCCGTATGTGCCGATACCGGAATCACTGGTAACAACCCTGCGGCGGGGTACTGCATTTCAGAAACAACGTCGTGTTCCTGGGACAGAAGGTCGATTTTATTCGCAACAATGAGTTTTGGCTGGTCCGGATGCAAACGTCCAATCAAGGAACGATCCTCTTCCGTCACCCCTTTACGGACATCGACCACGATCAAGGCCAGATCCGACTTGTTCGCGGCCAACCACGTACGCTCAATCCCCGCAAGTTCCACAAAATCGTCGGTTTCACGAATACCGGCGGTATCCACCAGATGAATCGGTATGCCCTGCAAAACCATATGACCACGAATCAGATCCCGCGTGGTTCCTGCAATGGGGGTCACCAAAGCGTGGTCTTCCTCGGTCAGCGCATTGAGCAAACTTGACTTCCCCACATTGGGAGAGCCAATCAAAACGATGTTTTTACCTTCGCGCAACAGCGCGCCCTGCCTTGAATTTTCCACCAAACGTGTCAACCGTTCAAGCAGGTGATTCAATGAGGATCGGAATGAATTTTCATGAAAAACAGGGACTTCCTCATCACTAAAATCAAAATCACTTTCCAGTCGTACCCGAAGCGTCGTGAGATCGGAAATCAGAGAGTGAATGACCTCGGAAAACTTACCGGACAAAGCCATGGCCGCTGAACGAGCCGCCTGGGAAGATTCCGCATGGATCAAGTCAGCCACGGCTTCCGCCTGGTTGAGATCTATTTTATTGTTGAGGTAAGCCCTTAAGGTAAATTCTCCCGGATTGGCCAATCTTGCGCCCCACTGAAGGCAGTGCGCCTGCAATTCCTGGAGAACGACCGGGCTGCCGTGGGTGTGCAACTCAACGACATCTTCCCCCGTATAGGAATTTGGGGTCGGAAAATACAGAATGAGACCACGATCAATGACCTCCCCCGAACGATTATGGAACGAACGCAGAGAGGCCAGGCGCGCTGCAGGATAACCTTTTCCAGTCAAAGACCGGACCAGTGCCTCCATGGATCGGCCAGAAAGGCGCAATACCCCGATCCCTGAGGGAATCGGGGCTGTTGCCTGGGCAACGATAATATCAGGACTTGACTCCATCACCCATCATACGGGTAATCTGCCATTGCTGGGCAATGGACAAGAGATTATTGACAACCCAGTACAGTACCAGACCAGCCGGAAAGAAGAAGAACATGAAACTGAAGGCAAGGGGCATGAACTGCATCACCTTTGCTTGCACGGGGTCTGCCGGCTTGGGGCTCATGCGCTGTTGCAAAAACATGGAAGCGGTCATGATCAGGGGAAGGATATAAAAAGGGTCGGGGGCGGACAAATCATGAATCCACGCAAAGAAGGGAGCATGACGCAATTCCACAGCGCCCAGCAACACCCAATAAAGAGAAATGAAAACAGGAATCTGTACCACCATGGGTAAACACCCCCCCAAGGGATTTATTTTCTCCGTCTTGTACAACTCCATCATGGCCTGATTCATGCGTCCCTTGTCATCCGCGTACTGTTGGCGGATTCTTTCCATCTTGGGCTGAACCACGCGCATCTTGGCCATGGATTTGTAGCTTGCTGCAGACAGCGGGAAAAAGGCCAATTTGATGGTCACCGTCAGTAAAATGATGGCAACGCCCCAATTTCCTACCAACCCATGAATCCAGGAGAGAAATTGGAACATGGGCATGGCGATGATGGTCAGCCAACCATAGTCGATGGTCAAATCCAGGCCGGGTGCGAGGGACTTGAGTTTTGCGCCCTCCTGCGGCCCGGCATAAAGGGGCACCGATACATCCGCACTCCCCTGTGGCTGGATCGTCCCCATGGGCAGGATGACCCCTGCGGTGTACAAATCATTCCCGACCTTGCGTGTAAAGAATTCGCGGGGGACGCCACTAGGGGGTAACCAGGCAGAAACGAAATAATGTTGGAGCATGGCAAGCCAGCCATCATTGGCATTGACTGGGTAGTCTTTTTTTCCCTTTTCAATGTCGGAGAAGGAAATTTTTTGGAATTTTGTGGCTTGGGTGTAAACCGCAGGTCCTGTATAGGTGCTGACAAAGCGGGGGTCACCGGGGGGGGCTTTGGAAACCCGTAAAAACTGGAAATAGGCAGAGGGAGACAGAGGGGTAGAGGATAGGTTTTTCACCTTTGTTTCAACACCGATGACGTAACTTCCCCGCTTGAAGTGGTAAATTTTCGTCACAGAAACCACCCCCGGAACTTCCGTGGTCAGAGGGACGGAGATATCCTCCTGACCCGGTTCAAGAGAATAATTCGTCCCTGCCGACTGGTAAATCGAAGTATGGTTCGGCAGATGATCTCCCAGCAAACCGCTCTGGGCAACATAGATCAGGCTGGAATGATCTTCGAACAAGTCTACGGGACGATGTTCGTTCTCAGCCGAAAGATGATGATTCAATTTCAAACTACGCAGATCTGCGCCCACCGTATCGATGTCTGCATCGAACAGGTCGGTATGAACCAGAATTCTTTGACCATGGGTCAAGTCAGAGGGTGTAACCACTGCGCCCGACGACGAAGCCGTGGGGGCAACAGGGACCGAACCCGAGGATGAGGGTGTGGCAACGGAAGACGCCCCACTGGAAGCGCTGAGTGCGGGAAGCGCACTCATCCCTGCGACCGGCCTTTTTCCCTGAGAAGCTTGCCAGGCGTCCCACAGCATAAAACTGGATAGCGTAAAGATGATCAAAGGGATGATTCGTTGCAGTTTCATAGGACTCTCACGGAACGGGATCGTAGCCCCCGGGATGCCAGGGGTGACATTTACACAAACGTTTTGCCGCCAAGCCGATACCACGCACTGCCCCGTGCCGAAGGATGGCATCGTGAGCGTATTGAGAGCAAGTTGGATAGAAACGACAAGAACGGCCCAGAAAAGGACTTAAGCAGAGTTGGTAGGTGCGGATGAGGAACTGTAAGAATCGCGACATTTATGACTGAAATCCGTCAAGCATTCCAATTCCCCATAAAGGTGGGTCCGATCTTCATGGGTAAAGATTTTTTTATGAACCAGAACCACATCAAGACCACTCAATTGCGTTAGATGCTTTCTCACCCATTCACGGCAAAACCGTCTCATGTAGTTACGCCCGACCGCACGCCGACATACTTTACGACCCACGACCTGACCGAAGCGTAAATCGTCACTTCCGTTAGGTTTGACAAGTATTCTGAAATGGTGAGTCGAGCGACTGATTCTCAGGGAAAAAACCGCCTCAAAATCAGCTCGCCCTGAAAGGGTGATCAACCGATTGATTTTTTAATCACCGGATTCAAACAGCCAATCGGGCACGACCCTGCGCACGGCGTGCTCTGATGATGGCACGTCCTCCACGGGTTTTCATTCGCACGAGAAAACCATGAGTGCGCTTTCGTTTGGTAACCGATGGTTGGTAAGTACGTTTCATGGCATTTTCCTAGACTTCACTAATGAACCCATGATTACACCTCAAAACAGTGGGTTATGTCAAGAAAAAAATATCCACATTCGCCCGTATCCAGCGGTGAATAACTTCGTTTGGACTGGGGTAGAATGGAGGGTAAACAATCGTTTTTACCCTGCCCTCAGCTCGTAAGGTACCCCCACTGTGTCTATTTTTCCGGCTTCAGAACGATGGCAACAAACCCTGCTGAATCTTCAGGCAGAATACACCGAATCCCAATTCAATACCTGGATAAAACCTCTCTCGGAGGTGATCGAAAATAATCAGGTTTTCCTGATTGCGCCCAATCGATTCATCATGCAGTGGGTCAAGGAACGTTATCTCCAGCGCATCGAAGAACTGGCTCGGGATCAAGGGTTGGACTCGGTGATTTTGCAGCAGAAGGAGAATAACACGATCCTCCCCGAGAATTCTTTGCCAGTTCCAGAGGCGAATCCTCAGGACTCGCTGGTCAGAACGGTGCTTCAACCGGATCCAGCCGAACGCTCCCAACTCAACCGAACCTTCAATTTTGATAACTTTGTGAACGGTAAGGCCAACCAACTGGCTCGTGCAGCCGCCTTACAGGTCGCTGAAAATCCGGGAAAAGCCTATAACCCCCTCTTCGTTTATGGCGGAGTGGGACTCGGCAAGACGCACTTGATTCAAGCGATCGGAAACAACCTGCTGGAACGGAACCCCCAAGCCCGGGTACGTTACATCCATGCGGAAAAGTATGTCTCCGATGTCGTCCGTGCCTATCAACATAAATCCTTTGACAGTTTCAAGCAGTATTACCACACCCTGGATCTGTTGATGATCGACGATATCCAGTTCTTTGGGAACAAAACGCGAACCCAGGAAGAATTTTTCTTTGCATTCAATGCATTGGTTGAATCACACCGACAAATCATCATCACCTGCGACAGTTTTCCAAAAGAGATCTCGGGCATGGAACCTCGCCTCATCTCACGTTTTGGTTGGGGATTGACCGTTGCCATCGAGCCTCCTGAACTCGAGATGAGGGTGGCCATCCTGATCAGCAAGGCGCACAAGGAATCGATCCTCCTTGAAGAATCCGTCGCTTTCTTCATCGCCAAGCATATTCGCTCAAATGTACGTGAACTGGAGGGAGCTTTGAAACGGGTAGTCGCGTACGCACGTTTTCGTAATGAACCCATCAGCGTCATTTCCGCACGAGAGGCCCTGAAAGATGTTCTGGCACTGCAACACCGACAAATTTCCATTGAAAACATCCAGAAAACCGTTGCGGATTACTACAAGATCAAAGTCAGCGACATGTTTTCCAAAAAACGAACCCGAAATCTTGCCCGACCCCGACAAATGGCGATGGCCCTGGCCAAGGAAATTACCAGTCTCAGCCTGCCTGACATCGGTGAATCCTTTGGTGGACGAGACCACACCACGGTGCTCCATGCCTGCAGAAAAATCCAGGAACTCTGCAGCAGCGATCAAACGACCCAGCGGGATTTCGAGGCTTTGAACAGTATTCTCAATGGATAACCCGAAACAGGGAATAAGTACGGTATAAATCAGGGGAAACCTGGGGACACTTTGTGGATAACTCGGAAAATTAAAAAAAATTCCGGGTTATCCACAAAGCAATCCAGTGAAAAAAAGGTTTATCAACACCCTTTGAAAGGATCCATCATTATGTTTTTTAATATATTTAATGAGTTTTCCCGATATCTTGCCCACTCTTATCATTAACTATTAGAGGGATATATGACAACCATAGTAATAGTAAGAGAAAATCTTCTTACGGCTTTGCAACCCTTGCTCAGCATCGTTGAGCGACGTCAAACCATGGCGGTTTTGAATAATGTCCTGATAGATACCTTCGAGAACCAGTTGCAGGTCCATGGAACAGATCTCGAGATCCAGGTGAAGACCCGTTCTCCGGCGGAACAGGTCAGTGAACCCAGTGCCATACTGGTTTCTGCCCGAAAACTTCATGACATCGTACGTAGCCTTCCAGAAAACAGCCTTCTGACTCTGGACCAGAGTGCAGGTAAAATGGTGGTACGTTCCGGCAAGAGCCGGTTCAACCTGTTGACCCAGGAGGGAGCGTCCTTTCCCAGCATGGCCCGTGCACAGGATGAAGGAAAACGCATCACCCTGACCCAAAAACTCCTCAAAAGCCTTCTGGAGCGAGTACAATATGCGGTGGCACAGCAGGATGTTCGTTTTTATTTGAACGGGACCTATCTGGCGATCGAGGGGGATCAGGTCACTGCGGTGGCGACTGACGGTCACCGTATGGCTTACACGACCCATCGGATGGATCAGGCCTTCGATAAGGTTGAAGCCATCCTGCCACGGAGGTCGGTCAGTGAATTGATCAAACTGTTGCAACCCAGCGATGATCCTGTGGAGTTGACGTTTTATTCCGCTCAGGTGGAATTCAGGTTTTCTCAAACCGAATTCCTTACCAAGGTCATCGAAGGCAAGTATCCCGATTATCAAAGGGTAATACCGACGACGCATTATCGGCATTTCACCCTCTCGCGACTTTCCCTGTTGCAGGGCTTGCAACGTGCTTCCATTCTGTCCAACGATAAGGTGCGGGGAGTTCGGTTCCTGCTGACGCAGGGGAATCTGGCCATCATCTGTTCCAACAGTGAACAGGAAGAGGCCCACGAGGAACTGGAAGTGGAATACACTCAGGAGCCTTTGGATATAGGTTTTAATATCAATTACTTATTGGAAGTTCTCCAACATTTGAGCGTGGATCAGGTGACCTGCTCTTTCGGAGAAACGGGAAGCAGCATGTTGATTACACTCCCTTCTGCCGAACTCCAGTTCAAATATGTTGTCATGCCCATGCGAATTTGAGTCCCTTTCAACTTTTTGACTTTCGACTGCAGGAAAATATACGTGGAACAGCATACTCAGGAAAAAAATCAGTACACTTCTGAAAACATCAAAGTGCTCAAGGGGTTGGAAGCCGTTCGCAAGCGTCCCGGAATGTACATCGGGGACACGAGCGATGGAACGGGCCTTCACCACATGGTCTTTGAAGTCCTGGATAATGCCATCGATGAGGCGTTGGCCGGTCATTGTGACGAGATCCAGGTGATCATTCACATGGACAATTCCGTTACGGTCACAGATAACGGACGGGGCATTCCCACCGATATTCATCCCGAGGAAGGACGTTCTGCGGCCGAAGTCATCATGACGGTACTGCATGCTGGCGGAAAGTTTGACAGCAACAGTTACAAAATCTCCGGGGGTTTGCACGGCGTAGGGGTGTCAGTGGTCAATGCGTTGTCCACCTGGCTGAAATTGACCATTTATCGGGATGGGAAACGCCATTTCATGGAGTTTCGGGAGGGCGACGCGGTGGCTCCCCTGGCGGTTGTCGGTGATTCTCCGAAACGTGGAACGGAGATTCACTTCCTTCCCAGCCCGCTGACCTTCGGCACCATCGAATTCCATTACGACATCCTGGCACGACGCTTGCGGGAACTTTCCTTCCTCAACAACGGGGTCTCCATTCTTCTGAAGGATCTGCGTCATGGTCAGGAAGAAAATTTCTCCTTCAACGGCGGAGTACGAGGGTTTGTCGAGTATCTGAATCGTACCCGAACCGTGCTTCATCCTACCGTGTTCCATTCGGTGGGAGAAAAAGAAGGCATCACCGTGGAAGTGGCCATGCAGTGGAATGAGTCCTATCAGGAGAACGTACTCTGTTTCACCAACAACATTCCCCAGAGAGATGGGGGAACCCACCTAACCGCCCTGCGGGCGGCCATGACACGCACCCTCAATCATTTCATCGAAGAGAACGAACTGGCACGCAAGGCCAAGGTGGAAACCACGGGCGATGACATGCGCGAGGGTCTGACCTGCGTCTTGTCGGTCAAGGTGCCTGACCCGAAATTTTCTTCCCAAACCAAGGAAAAATTGGTTTCCTCGGAAGTGCGCCCGGCGGTCGAGGAGGTCGTGTCGGATCAAATGCGCAGTTTTCTTCTTGAGAAACCGGCGGAAGCGCGCATTATCGTGGGAAAGATCATAGAGGCAGCACGCGCTCGGGAAGCCGCTCGAAAAGCGCGGGAGTTGACCCGCCGCAAGGGCGCGCTGGACGGTCTCGGGCTGCCTGGGAAACTGGCGGATTGCCAGGAAAAGGACCCGGCACAATGTGAGATTTACCTGGTGGAAGGGGACTCTGCAGGGGGCTCCGCCAAACAGGGTAGAGACCGGCGTTTTCAGGCCATTCTTCCCCTCAAGGGAAAGATTTTGAACGTGGAACGGGCGCGCTTCGACAAGCTGGTGTCCTCCCAGGAAATCGTGACGCTGATCACGGCATTGGGCACGGGCATCGGAAAGGATGAATATTCTCCCGAAAAAGTGCGCTATCACCGCATCATCATCATGACCGATGCGGACGTGGATGGATCCCATATCCGTACCCTGCTGCTGACTTTTTTCTATCGCCAGATGCGCGAATTGGTGGAACGCGGGCATATTTACATTGCCCAGCCGCCACTGTACAAGGTCAAGCAGGGAAAAACGGAACAATACCTGAAAGATGATCATGAATTGAACCAATACCTGCTTGGACTGGCGCTGCAAGGCTCAGAGATCCGCTCTGGCGAATGCGTGGTCAGTGCCGAGGCGTTGGGTAGCATCGCGCGGGAATACCTTCTGGCAGAGGCGGTCATCCAGCGTCTTGCGCGCGCTCTTCCCAAAGAGTTTCTGGAAGCACTCCTCGAGGTTCCTGAAGTGAAGTTGGTCACGGAGCAGGAGGCAGAAAGTGCAGCCCAGCGTCTGAACGATATCCTGCAGTTGCGTCAGGGAGGAGAAAATCATGCGGCGATCACGCTTCAGCACGAGGTGGACGACCTGACGGGCAATTTCCGTCTGCGCATCCTCAAGACAGATCACGGGGTCGTTCACGCATTCTTCATGGATTCCGAGTTCCTGACTTCCGGAGATTATGAAAGGATCAAAGCAGTGGCTCACCTGTTTCAGGGGTTGGTCAAAGAAGGGGCGATGGTTCGGCGTGGGGAGAAGGGAAAGTCCATCAAAAACTTTCCGGAGGCGCTTCGCTGGCTCCTGGACGAAGCCCGTCGTGGAATTGCCCTGCAGCGCTACAAAGGGCTGGGCGAGATGAATCCGGACCAGTTATGGGAAACCACGATGAATCCGGAATCCCGCCGCTTGCTTCGGGTCCAGATCGAGGATGCCATTCGAGCCGACGAGATCTTTACCACGCTCATGGGGGATGAAGTGGAACCGCGCCGGCAATTTATTGAAAATAACGCGTTGGGCGTTACCAATATCGATATTTGAGGGATCATCAACCCAGGGACTTTAACCAACTCCTTGCCCGGTCCAGGAAATACCTCGGGGTGGGCGAGGGTTCGGGAAGGCGCAGGGTGGTGACGGGCGATCCGCGACGCAAAAAATGGCGGTCAAAAGTGGATTGGGTCATTCCCCATTTCTTGAGGAACTGCCTGCGCCCGTCGTTTTTTTTGACTTTTCCCGTTGAGCGGGACATGAAGTGGTAAACGCGGGCTGTCCCGACTCCAAGGAAGATGCGGCAACCGGCCTGCCACATCTTCATGGAGAAATCATTGTCGCTGCTCATGCCCGGGGAAAACTCCAGGCTATATCCCCCCACCTTTTTCCACCAGTTCCGATGAACGACCGTCGGTGGCCACGTTGCGCCATACCAGTCCGGAATCACGAGTTGTGGAAGGTCCCGAATCAGATCTTGAGCCCGAAAGGAAGCCGGATCCCGACCATAATCCGCCACGATGGCACAGGCGTTGCCGGAAGCCACGGGTTCGATCATCGTTCCGGAAATCATGAACGCCTCGGTATCCAGTGACTGAATGCAGCGTTGAAGTTCCACGTCCCACTGCGGCAGACAAACCATGTCGTCATTCAGGTAGACCAGATAGGGGTAGTTTGCCCGTTCCGAAATCTGGTTGATGGCCTGGCAAATTCCGATGTTTTCCGTGGAATGGGTATGAACGATGCCCTGCTCCTGAACCCATTCCAGGGTTCCATCCGTGCCCTCATTGACGTGCAGGATCACCTCATAGGGAAACTGGGTGTATTTTTCCAGATAAGTCAGGCACTGCTTCAATAACGCCAGATTGTTCCATGTGGGGATGAGTACCGACCACATGAAAACTAGACCGGGGTTTTACGCTGGGAGGGTTTTCGGGTACGCGCTCCACGGGGACTCGCGGGTCCCTGGGCGGGGGACGAACGAGGCTTCCTGTTGCTGGGTGGAGCTTTGCTCGGTCGGTGCGTTTCTTTTGAGGCAAAAGACAGAACATTTCCGTTGACGGGCGGTTTCTCCGGTTTATCCGGGGCGTTGGCCAACTTGGCCGCGATCAGGTCCAGGGCATCATCCAGGGTCAATTGATCCGTCGACAGGTCTGATGGAACGGTCACATTCAGTTTTCCATGTTTGACGTAGGGGCCATATTTTCCCGTGAAGAGTTCGATGGGTTGATGATCCTTGGGGTGTTCCCCCAGGACGCGCAGCAATCCTCCGGAACTGGTTGCCCGGGCCGGTGATTTGGGTTCAGCCAGCAAGGCGGTGGCGCGTTCCAGGGTGATCTCGAACAGGGAGTCGGTTTTTGGAATGGAACGAAAATCGGTGTCGTTCTGGATGTAGGGCCCAAAACGACCGATATTGACAACGATGGGTTTCTCGGTGACGGGGTGAATACCCAGGGTCCGCGGCAATTGAATGAGTTTGAGCGCAATGTCCGGGGTGACCTGAGCCGGCAGCAAACCCTTGGGAAGTGAAACCCGCTTGGGTTTTTTGCCGTCTTCGCCGGTTTCTCCCAATTGTACGTAGGGTCCGTAGGGACCATTCATCAGCAGAATGGGTCGTTGTGTCTCCGGATCCGTACCCACAGGGATTGGTGCTTCGAGGGTGGGCGTTCCTTCCCGGTTCCGGGTGAAGTCGCAGTCGGGATAGCCGCTGCAGCCAACGAATTTCCCTCGTTTTCCCAGACGTACGGTCAGCGGTTTGCCACATTTCGGACAAACTTCCTCCAGAAGTTCTTGCGTGATCTCTGCCCTGGATACCGAGGATTTTTCTTCCAGTTGGGCAGAAAAATCTTTCCAGAATTGAGCCAGTACGGGAATCCACTCCAACCGTCCTTCCGAGATTTGATCCAGTTGATCTTCGAGGCGGGCCGTAAAATCGTAGTCCACGTAGCGCGCAAAATGCTCGGTCAGAAAGCGATTGACGACTTCCCCCACATCTGTGGGCATGAAACGCTTTTTATCGAGGGTGACGTATTCGCGCTGGATCAGGGTACTGATGATGCTGGCGTAGGTCGACGGACGACCGATTCCGAATTCCTCCAACGCCTTGACCAGACTGGCTTCCGTGTACCGTGGGGGGGGTTGGGTGTGATGCTGTTCTCCCCACAGACGTTCCACAGGCAGCATTTCTCCTTCCACGAGGGGCGGGAGCCGACGATCACTTTCATCGCCTTCCGTGTGTGCGGTGGGGGTTTCATCCACGTCTTCGCGGTAAACCACGATGAATCCGGCAAAGGTCATGGTCTGACCCGTGGCTCGGAACAGGGCCTGAGGGCCGACGGAAATGTCCACACTGACCGTATCGAACTGAGCGGAGGTCATCTGACTGGCCACCGTGCGCTTCCAGATCATTTCATAGAGACGGAATTGATCGGGCGCAAGATGTTCACGCAGGCTTTCCGGACTGCGTGCAATGGAGGTCGGGCGAATGGCCTCATGGGCTTCCTGGGCATTTTTGCTTTTGTTGGCGTAGAAAACCGGTTTCTCCGGCAAAAATTCTGCCGCAAAATTTGCCTGGATGTGGTTCCGGATGTCAGTGAGCGCTTCCTGGGAAAGCTGCACCGAATCGGTTCTCATGTAAGAGATCAAACCAACGGCCCCGCCTCCGATATCAATCCCTTCGTACAGTTGCTGTGCCACTTTCATGGTGCGGTCAGTGGTGAAGCCCAATTTGCGCACCGATTCCTGTTGCAGGGTCGAGGTGGTGAAAGGGGCAGCCGGGTGACGTTGTCGTTGTTTCCGCTCCACGGAGCGGACCTGGGCTGGCTGATCTTTCAGGGAATCCAGCCAGGAACGTTGCTGATCTTCCGAAGTGATGCTGAGCGTCTGCAACTTTTCTCCGGCCCATTGCACCAGACGCGCCTGAAAGGGTTGCGCCTCCTTGATGCTCTCCAGATGAAGGGTCCAGTATTCTTCCTGACGAAAGGCGGTGATTTGTTGCTCGCGTTCCACGATCAGGCGCAGAGCCGGACTTTGTACCCGTCCTGCCGATAGTCCACGGCGAATTTTTTTCCACAACAGGGGAGAAAGGTTGAAGCCGACCAGATAGTCCAGGGCGCGACGGGCTTGCTGTGCATTGACCAGAGGCAATGACAGGGCACGCGGATGGGCCACCGCCTCCTGGATGGCCTTTTGGGTGATTTCGTAGAAGACGACCCGTTCGAAAGGCTTTCCCTCCAACTGGGGCCGGAGAATTTCCACCAGATGCCAGGCGATGGCTTCCCCTTCGCGATCCGGGTCAGTGGCCAGAAAAACATGATCTGCCGACTTGACCGCCCGAATGATGGCATCCACATGTTTTTTGTTTCGTTCAACCAACTGATACTTCATTGAAAAATTCGTGGTTGGGTCCACTGCGCCGGACTTTGGGACGAGGTCGCGCACATGGCCGTAGGAGGCAAGGATTTCAAAATCCTGACCCAGATATTTTTTCAGGGTCTTGGCTTTGGAGGGAGATTCAACGATCAGTAGTTTTTTTGACACGGTCAATCACTCAATGGACCAGGGAATCCTGGAAATAAATCAATTCTTCGATCAGCAGCGCATCCCAGGGACGACCCTGACGCCACAGAACCATCAACGCCATCAACTTGAGGCGATCCAGGTCGGGCTCATTTTCGTCCAGATCCAGCGCCATCAATCCCCCCAGAATCAGTTCTCGTTGGGCCGCTGACAGTACCCTGGCGTTTTCCAGAAAGGCAAGAAAATCCCAGCCTTCCTGTCCCAAACGCTCCAGTTCATGCTCTACCAGAAAACGCTGGGCAGGTGTTGACTGCCACTCCGTGCCGATGGAGTCGGAAGTCGGACCCTGGGGAACGACCTCGCCATTCTGCCCCAGGCTATCGAGCCAGGCCAGGGTTCCACGCACCGCATTTTCTTCAAAACCCGCTGCGTAAAGACGGTTGACGAGCACGGAATGCGCCGGATAAATGCCGCTGCCAAAGAAATTTTCATAAACAAACAACAGGATGTCCACCATAACGGTGCCCTCGCGTATCAAACGCCCATCATCGGGTCGGTCAAGGAAAGCCTGGATGGGGGTGAACCAGGCGCTGAACCCGTCCTCCGGAAAGCCAGGCCACATGGCCTGCCAATTCAAGTGAGGTTAGCATGAGCGCTACCTGACTCATCGTCAAGTTGGACTGTTTCGCCAACCGGTCGAGAGTCATCGGTAACTCCCCCATATTCTGCCACAAGCGCAGACATTCTACCGAGGGAAATGTGGACAGAGGGGGAACCAGCGAAAAATTTTCTTGAAAGGATACCGGGTTCTTTCCGGTTTTGCCACCGTATTCCGGTATTTCGTTCAGGATGTCGGTGATATTTTCCACCAGTTTGGCCCCTTCCCGAATCAGTTGATGACATCCCCGGGCGAGTGGATTGTGAATCGAACCCGGGAGGGCAAAAACTTCCCTGCCCTGCTCCAGGGCCAGTTGGGCCGTGATGAGGGAACCGCTGTCCAGAGCGGCCTCCACCACCAGGCACCCCAGGGACAAATTGGCAATCAGACGATTACGATGGGGAAAGTGCCAGGGATGGGCTGGGGTGCCGAAGTCGAATTCGCTCAAGATCAGCCCCTGTTCGGAAATTTTCCGCGCCAGTGCCCGATTCTCCGAGGGATAGAGACGGTCTATGCCGGTCGCCATCACGGCAACCGTTTTGCCGCACCCTTCCAGCGCTCCCCGGTGGGCGGCAGCGTCGATGCCGGTCGCCAGTCCGCTGATGATGGTCAGTCCCGCCTGGGACAAGGCACGAGCGAAGGCTGTGGCATTCAGGATTCCTTGGGCACTGGCACGGCGACTGCCCACGATGGCCAGCATGGGACGTTGAAGCAGGGGCAGGTGCCCGGTCAGGTAGAGATGGACGGGTACGGGATGGATTTCCCTCAGGGAGGCAGGAAAATCGCTGTCCTCTGGCCTGAGATAATGATGATGTTCCTGGTTCAGCCAGCACTTCAGGGGGTCTGACGGGGCGTCGGGGAGTGGAACCATGGCAAGAGGGCACCATCGAGGGCAGATGCTCGTTATAATAAGGCGTTACAAAATTTTAAACTGATCTTATACTTCCCTTTCATGGCCCTTCTCCCCATTCTTCGCTATCCGGATACCCGTTTGTACAAAAAGGCCAAACCTGTGCGCGAGGTCGACGAACGCATACGTCGTTTGGCGCAGGACATGATAGAAACCATGAAGGCGGCCGTGGGGATCGGTTTGGCAGCGACGCAGGTGGACATCCACCTGCGTGTCATCGTGCTGGACATTTCCAAGGAACAAAATAATCCCGAAGTGTTCATCAATCCCCGTTTGATCCAGCAGGAGGGACAGCGCGAACACGAGGAAGGATGCCTGTCGGTGCCCGGTATTTATGACAAGGTGACACGGGCTGACCGCGTGGTCGTGGAAGCCTGGGACCTGGAAGGAAACACTTTTGTGCGGGCAGCGGAAGGCTTGATGGCCACCTGCCTGCAACACGAGATGGACCATCTGGAGGGAAAGGTGTTTGTGGATTATCTGTCTGTGCTCAAACAGAATCGGATCAAGTCGAAATTGCGCAAACGTCTTCGAGAAACGCTCTGATGCGCCTCATTTTTGCCGGAACGCCTGATTTTGCCGCCACTTCCCTGGAGGCGCTCCTGTCTTCGGATCATCAGGTACTGGCCGTGTTAACCCAGCCGGATCGACCTGCCGGACGGGGACAGAAGATACGGGAAAGTCCGGTCAAACAGTGCGCCCGGGCCGCACAACTGCCTGTGCTGCAACCGCATTCCCTGAAAGATCCGGAGTTCATGGCCTGTTTGGAAAAATGGCCAGCCGACGCGTGGGTGGTGGTTGCCTACGGAATGATACTCCCCCCTGCCCTGCTCACGTTGCCGCCTTTTGGCGCCCTCAATGTTCATGCCTCTCTCCTTCCCCGCTGGCGTGGCGCTGCCCCCATTCAGCGCGCGTTGCTGGCGGGAGACAGGGAAACGGGGATCAGTCTCATGCAGATGGAAGCGGGGTTGGATACCGGTCCGATCCTGTTGCAGCGCGCCTGTCCCATCGAGACTCGGGAAACGGGCCAGTCTCTCCATGATCGACTGGCGAAGTTGGGAGCCAACACCTTGGTCGAGGGACTGGATCAACTGGACTACCTGCAGCGTCATGCCCGACCCCAGCCGGTCCTGGGGGTGGCTTATGCCGACAAGATTCGCAAGGAAGAGGCAGAGATTGACTGGGGGGCTTCGGCCGCGGAAATCGACAGGAAAATCCGCGCGTTCGTGACAGGCCCCGTGGCCAGAACCTGGTCCGGGGAAGGAATGCTGCGTCTGTGGGAAGCCGAAATCGAAGAAAAACCTTTCTCTTCGAGAAATGATCCACCCGGTACCTTGTGTCACCTCGACCACCAGGGCATTGGCGTGGTATGTGGCGAAGGTCTGCTGCGGGTGACCAGGCTGCAACGGGCCGGAGGAAAGATTTTGTCCATACAGGAATTTTTGCGCGGAAATGCCATGAAAGTCGGTGAGAAATGGGGTAAAGCATGATTGAAATACAACGACTTTCCGTTTTTGCCCTGAGCCAGGTATTGGCCGGGAAGAATCTCGACCATGCCCTGACCGAGGCACGCAAGGCTGCCAAAGGCGTATTGTCGGACCACCAGCGGGCGTCGTTGCAGGATTGCGCCTACGGAGTCCTGCGTTTCAAGACGGAACTGGAGTTGGTACTGGCCCCTCTGTTTCAAAAGGGAGAACCGGAGACGGCGGCACGTTTGTTGCTGATGGTGGCCGCCTATCAATTGCTGCATACGCGCACGGCACCCCATGCCGTGGTCAGTCATGCGGTTGAAACGGCAGGAGCGTTGGGTTTGACCGCGGCGCGAGGCTTTGTCAACGGGGTACTGAGGAATCTGTTGCGCCAGAAGGAAGCGCTGATGGCGGAAGCCCACGAATCGCTGGAAGGCCGTTATTCTCATCCCGACTGGTGGATCACGCGCCTGCAACAGGACCATCCGGTGCATTGGGAATCCATGCTGCAGCAGGCGCAGCAACGTCCGCCCATGACGTTGCGGGTCAACCGTCGATTCAACAGCGTGGCCCAATACCAGGCACGTTTGCAGGAGGTTGGCCTGATTTCCCGGGCCATTGGTCAGGAGGGTCTGGTGCTTGAAACCCCCCAGGCCGTGACCCAGTTACCGGGGTTTGAACAGGGGGCGGTTTCTGTTCAGGATGCCGGCGCGCAATGGGCGGCTCATTTCATGGGGCTGCATTCCGGGCAACGGGTACTGGACGCCTGTGCAGCCCCTGGGGGAAAGACGGCCCATATGCTGGAAAGGGGAAATGGATTGGCGGGGGTGTTGGCCCTGGATATCGAGCCGGGTCGTGTCAAGAAAATGCAGGCCGATCTGCAACGCCTGCACCTGACGGCCGAAGTTCGTTGCGCAGATGCAGCCCGTACCGATCTGTGGTGGGATGGACAACCTTTCGACCGCATTCTGCTCGACGCCCCATGCAGTGGTTCGGGGGTCGTCAGACGCCATCCGGACATCAAGTGGTTGCGGCGCGAAGAAGACATCCCTGCGTTGGCCCGACGCCAGTTGAACTTGTTGACCCGGTTGTGGACCACCCTGAAAAAAGGGGGGCGTCTGGTCTACGCCACCTGTTCTCTGTTTCATGAAGAAAATGGTGCGGTGATCCAGCGTTTTCTCGAAGAAACGGAAGGAGCCAGGGAAGGGACCTTGAGGCTGAATGACGAAGCGATGCAAAAAGTGGGTGAGATGGATCCCGTCCCACGCTGGGAAAATGGACAACTTCTGCCAGATGACATACATGATGGCTTTTTCTATGCTGTTCTCCAGAAATTTTAGGTGTTTTTTAGCATTTTCTTTGCTGTTATGGGGCTTTTTAGCCCATGCCGAAGGTATCGACATCCAGAACGCAGAGGTGCAGTGGATCGACTCGGCAAACGTTTCGCTGACGACAAACTTCACGATCAATTTGACCGCAGCCCTGAAAGAAGCCGTGGAACGTGGGATTCCCCTGACTTTCGGTCTCGACTTCAGTCTGACCCAGCCACGCTGGTACTGGTTCAATCGTCAGGCACTGACTTGGCACCAGGAACGGCGTTTGAGTTTCAACCCGTTGACCCGGGTGTATCGTTACTCCATCGGTGGGCTTTACCTGAATTTTTCATCTCTGGACGAGGCCTTGCAAGCCCTGGAGACCGTCAGGGCTGTTCCCGTCCACAGTCAGATCCCGCTTGGTAAAGGCGAGCAGTACCTGGCACGGCTTCATATCGAACTGGATACTTCGTATCTGCCCAAGCCTTTTCAACTGGATGCGTTGTATTCCGATGATTGGACCCTGACATCACCGCACCGGGAATGGATATTCGCCCCTTGAAACGGATCCCTGCCCTCCTGGGACTGCGTTCCCTGTGGTTTCTTCTGCCCATCTTTGGGGGGGCTACGACCTTTCTGGTCATTTTGTCCGTAGCGACGGCGAATACCACCCTGTTTGCGGCAGATTACCCCAGACTTCTCATGGGTGGAGCCACCATGGCCTTGTTGTTGATGGGGTTGATTGCCTATCAACTGGTCATGCTCTATCGCAAGTGGCGACAACAAGTCTTCGGTTCAAAACTGACTTTCAAACTGGTATTACTATTGGTGGGCATGGCGGTACTGCCCGGGACACTGGTTTATGGCGTATCCGTCCGGTTTCTGTCGAGCAGCATCGAATCCTGGTTTGATGTGAATGTGGACAAGGCCTTGACGGCCGGACTTGGTCTGGGGCGTACGGCCTTCGATAGCCTGCTGGATGATCTGGTTCACAAGGCGACGACGATGTCCTCGGTGCTGGCCGATGCGACAGCCCTGGACGAATTTTCTCTCCTGCAGCAGTTGCGCGAGCAGTTTGGGGTCCAGGAGGCCACCCTGCTCTCAAAAAACGGGACGGTGCTGGCTTTTTCCAGCGCTCGAAATGATGCCCTGATTCCCGAGGGGTTGACCCTGACCGGGAACATCAGTCATCAGATTCGTGCTCAGCGCCCCTATCGAATGGTGGAGAATTTACCGGGAAAGGGGATATTTCTGCGCGTATTGGTGCCCGTCAACCGGATTTCCTTTACCGAGGATTTCAGGGTGCTGCAATTACTGCAGCCCGTTTCCAAAGAGTTGGCCACCAATGCGGATCAGGTGGAAGCGGCCTGGCGTGGCTATCAGGAACTTCTCCTGGCGCGCCATGGCTTGAAAAACCTGTACCGGCTGAACCTTTCCCTGGTCTTGCTGCTGACCCTGTTGACAGCCATCGTCCTGGCTTTTGTGGTTTCCGAACGGTTCGGGGCACCGCTCAATGCGCTGGCAGCCAGCACCCGGGCTGTGGGCGCCGGGGATTTCAGCATCCTGACGCCAGTCAGCAGCAACGATGAACTGGGCGTGTTGACCGCATCCTTCAATACCATGACCCATCAGTTACGGGAGGCGTCCCTGGCCCGGCAACGTTATCAGCAGGGGTTGACCGAGGCCAAGATCTACCAGGAAAACATCCTCTCGAACCTCTCTGCGGGCGTGCTGGTGCTGGATCCCCACCTGCATCTCAAAAGTGCCAATTTCAGTGCCCAGCAGATGTTGGGATTGAGCGGACTGGAGGGGATCACCCTGAAGGAATGGGGCTATCGAGCCCCCTCGCTGTTGCCCATCGTCGATTTTCTGGAAAAGAATTTTTCTGGTTCTTCTGCTCAGGGATGGGAAGGGGATGCGGAGTATGAAGGCGAACAGGGACGTCGCAAACTTCATTTCAAGGGGTCGCGTTTGCCGGAAGGTCTGGGTGGCGACTGGGTTCTGGTATTCGATGACATCACCCAGATGGTTCAAGCCCAACGTTACGCGGCCTGGGGGGAAGTGGCACGCCGCCTGGCCCATGAAATCAAGAATCCTCTGACTCCCATTCAACTGGCTGCGGAGCGGTTGGATCATCGTTTGCGGGATCACCTGAGTGAGGGGGACGCTGAGTTGCTGAAGCGCTCAACCCGTACCATCATCAATCAGGTGGACGCCCTCAAAAACATGGTCAACGATTTCAGTGAATATGCCAAGGTCTCCCGTTTGGTGGAAGAGCGTTTATCCCTCAACGACCTGATTCGGGAGGTGCTGGTATTGTACGAGAATGCAGGAGAGCATATCATCCCCCAGTTGGATCCCGACCTTCCGGAAATTCAGGGAGATACCACACGATTGCGGCAGGTCATCCATAACTTGTTGCAGAATGCGTTGGATGAGGGGCGGGATCAAAAGGACTTCAGGGTGCGTGTGATCACCGAACAGGACGAGGAATGGGCCAAACTGAGCGTATCGGACAATGGACAGGGGTTTTCTGAACAGGTGATCGCGCGGGTATTTGAACCCTATATCACGACCAAGTCCAAGGGGACCGGCCTGGGGTTGCCTATCGTCAAGAAGATCGTGGAAGAACATCATGGTCATATCCGGGCTTTCAACAGTGTTGCGGGCGGGGCAACCATCGAGATCCGGTTGCCCATGAGGAAGGGGAATCGGGGATGAGCAATTTGATCTTGATCGTGGACGATGAAATCGGTATTCGGGAATTACTCTCGGAAATTTTGCGCGATGAAGGATATGAAGTACAGTTGGCGGCGACCGCCAGTGAAGCCCGCGAACTAAGGCAGCGCCAGCGTCCCGACATGGTGTTGCTGGATATCTGGATGCCTTTGGAAGATGGGGTGACCTTATTGCGCGAATGGGCCAGCACGGGGCAATTGACCATGCCGGTGGTGATGATGTCAGGACATGCGACGGTGGATATGGCCGTGGAGGCGACGCGGATGGGGGCTTATGGCTTTCTGGAGAAACCCATTGCCTTGCCCAAACTCCTCTCCACCGTGGTTCGTGCCATGCAGGCCGGAAAAGAAGTACGCCAACAGACACTATCCAGCCATCAGTTGGGCCGTTCCGCTGTGATGAACGAGTTACGGCAACGCCTCGATCAAATAGCTTCCCAGGCCGTTCCTCTCTTTTTGATGGGGGAGCCGGGGTGCGGAATCGAATTGATTGCCCGCCACCTGCTCAAACCCAATGCGCTCTGGTATGCCCCCGAGGAGATGCATTGGCTGGAAGAAAACCCCTTTCAGCCCCTGCAGGATTATCAGGGGGGAGTCATCTTCATTGCCGAACTGGCGAACCTGAAGGCTGCAGAGCAGCAAGGTCTGATACAACTGATGTCCAAGTTGTCACGCTATCATCTGCGCCTGATTTGTGGCAGTGCCCAGCCGCTCGGGGAATTGATCCGTAACGGGCACCTGGCTGCCGCATTTTTGGCTCAGATGGGCGGAGTGTCCTTGGCCGTTCCTGCCTTGCGTGAACATGCGGAGGACATTCCGGAAATTGCGCTTACCTTTCTCAATCGCATGATCGAAACCGGTGAAATCCCGGTTCGGACCCTGACCAGCGGGGCGCTCAACCTCTTGCGGCAGCAACGCTGGCCAGGCAACTTGCCCATGCTGGCCAGTGCCGTTCGGACATTGGCGCTGACAGCTTCCGGGTTTGAAATCACCTTTGAGGACGCCCAGAGATTTGTCACGGATTATGAAGGTGAGCCGGGAGAACCCGACACGGCCGATGAGGAGCAACGTTCCGTTCTGGTTCGGGACTTGGTCGCCCTATACGAGAAACCCCTGCGCGAGGCACGGGACGAGTTTGAGAAAGGTTATTTCGAATTCCATCTCAGAGATGCCAGAGGCAATATTTCCCGGGTTGCTGAACGGGTCGGACTGGAACGGACCCATCTTTATCGGAAATTGAAGCAACTGGGGATTCATGGCGTCATTTATCGGCATGAGAGCGAGAGGGGCTAGGGTGCATTCGGCACGAATCTCCTTCGCCGTTGACAAGGCATGACGAGCGCGCCAGCACGTCGTTGGCTGATTCTTTCCCATGGATTCAACATGGACGGAAGGGCGGCCAGTCTGACCATAACGGACAAGATCCCTCACCTCAGGGCGGCTGGTATCGAACCCATCGTACTCAGCGCGGTTACCGGCGTCAGGGATTCGCGTTTCGTTCACGAACAATTACTTCCCTGGGGCCCCGCCGGCTTCCGTTTCGACCTGCGTCACTTGCTGGCCCTGAAATGGGGTCGCGATTGGCGTTACCGCGTGGTTACCGGTTTGACTTCGCTGCTTCTGGCCCCTTTCATCATTCTGGAACGACTGGTCGTGGGACTGCAAAGTCAGTGGTCCTGGACGCCTGCCGCCCTCTATCGGGGGTGGAAAATGATTCGGCGTTATCAGCCGGAACTCATCTACTCCACAGGGGGAGCCTACTCGGCCCATTGGGCGGGATACTGGTTAAAAAAACTGACGAAAGTTCGCTGGATTGCCGAGATCCATGACCCCATGATTTTTCCGGGGACAACTCCGGCCACCCGAAATCTCAAGTTTTGGGCTCGCCTGGAAGGGATGATCTGCACGGAGGCGGATATGGTCTGGTGGTTTACCGAGCAGGCTCTGACCAGTGCGCTGAAACGGCACCCACAATTGGGCAAGCGCGGCTTTGCCCTATTGCCCGGGGCGGAACCCCCCCAGGCCAGGGCAGCCTACCAGAAAGGGCCTCGTTTGCGTCTGGGGCACTTTGGCTCTCTCTCCGAGGTGCGTACCCTGCGTCCATTTGTGGAGGCCCTTGCGCGTTTTTCTCAATCCTGTCCGGAACAGGCGGGGGACATGGAAATTCATTGTTTTGGTGGAAGCATCGATGGGCCAGGTCGAGAAGCCATTCAGCGGTTGGGAATGCAGAAATATTTTTTCGAACACGGGCGTCTGGAACGGGATCCTCACTCGGGACTGTCCGGTCGGGAACGTATTCAGCAGGAAATGCACCGGATGGATGGTCTATTGCTGATCCATGGTCATACGGCCGATTGTGCCGAGTACATTCCTTCCAAATTTTATGATTACCTATGGGCAGATCGGCCGGTGATTGGCCTTGTGCATCTGAACCCCCAATTGATGGATTTAATCGGGAAGCATGGGGGCTATGCCATCGAGGTGGACCGGAGCGGGGCATTGGAGGCGTTACTGGGACGGTTGCATCGGGACTGGGTAGAGGACAAAATGCCTCGTTCCACCCTCCCCCCCCTGGGAACCCGACAGGCAGTGGAGGCCATCCTGCAGAGAATTGCCGAACGATGGGGAACGGCATGAGTTTTTGTCAAGAGAGTTTCTCTCGCAGGGCGGAGTATTCAGAGTGAAACTATTTTCTTTTGCCGCATCCATCCGCCTATGCGTCTATGGAATGCTTGCGTCCCTCCCTTTTTCAGTCGTGGGGGTCAATTTCTTTGGTTACCTCATTCTGCTGATGGCACTTTTTTCCAGGGAATGGTGGCAAGCGCTTCCACGGTTATTGAGAAACCCACTGTCACTGACAGCCTTGATCATGCTTGTGATCGTCGGACTGGGGACAGTGTATTCTGTGGGACCGCATCATGAAGCCCTCAACGTACTCAACCGTTACCATAAACTTTTATTCATTCCTTTGTTGATGCCTTTTTTCCAAGAGGAAAAAGACCGGGTTCGAGGATTGAACGTATTGTGTGGAGCGTTGCTGATCAATGTACTCCTATCCTGGACTGAGTACCTGAGGTTGACACATATCAGTGATCCTATCTATGTGGCTGGCATGCCCAGCCCTGGAGATGCGGTTTTTCGCCAGCATATTACCCAAGGTTTGTTGTTTTGCATCCTGGTGGTCATTGCCAGTGCCTTGGGTTGGCAAGCAAGAGAAAAGCAACGATTTTTATATTGGGGGATGGCCTTACTTGCTGCGGGTAACGTGGCTTTCGTGATGGTAGGGAGAACCGGCAAGGCGATGCTCCCCGTGATTGCGCTTTGGTTATTGGGCGAGTGGTGGTTTTCACGAAACAGGGCAGTGGTGCGGCAGGAGAAAGATCTCTCGAAGACCCAAAGCAATTCCGGGCCAAGTACTCGGTTTCAAGGGCGTTGGGTACTGGTTCTCAGCGTGATGATCGTGCTGGGAAGTACCTTGTGGAGCCTGACGAACCCTTCAACGATGCTGGGAACCGTGTTTCAGGAGGTCCGACAATCCCATCAAACCGGCGCAGACACTTCGCAGGGAGAGCGAGTAGAGTTTTGGCATAAAGGGGTTCTTCTGTTTTTGAAACATCCTGCGCTGGGATCGGGAACCGGGTCTGTTCTGACCTTGACACAAGAATTGGCCAAAAATGAGACTACACCGGTCAATCGATTGGCGACTTCCAATTTCCATGACGAATACCTGATGTGGGCTGTCCAGTTTGGCGTTCCTGGTTTGGTAGCCATCGCAGCCTTTTTCATATTTTATCTACGCGGCGGTCGTCAACCGGGACTGTCTGGACAAGTGTTGCGTGGCATTGGGATTCTGTTTGCCTTTGGCTGCCTTTATAATTCGTTTTTGGTTGATTTCACAGAAGGGTATAGCATCGTTTTGTTAGGCGGCTTATTGATTTCTCTATGAAACTGATTGAGTGTTCGAACATGGTGAGGATGCAAGAGATTCATCTTCCAACTTCCCTGGATTTTTGTAATCCATCCATTGTGGCAGGGGAAGAGGGTTGGTGGGTGCTGGTGCGAGCTCTTGATCCCATACCCTATCATGGATCTCAACAGGAATGCCTGAGCAGTGAAAACTGGTTGCTTCACTATGCGGATGATTTTACGCTGAAGTCTACCCGTAAATTGGATGACCAGAAAATCCGGCAAACTTGTTCACCGGCCAGGAATGGTCTGGAAGATGGGCGCCTCTTTCTTTGGAAGGGAGAATTGTGGGGTCTGTTCAGTGGATTCCGTCGGGAGGGCGAAAGTTTTTATAACACCATGACACTTGCCAGGATCAGTGAGGGTGAATGGGTAGATCCGGTAGTACTCCCCTCTCCTCATGACCATGCTCGAGAAAAAAACTGGATGCCCTGTGTTCGGGATGACGAACTCTACCTGTTTTATTCTACTCAGCCTTTGGAAGTTTACCTTTATTCGGAGGGTGAACTACGTCCAGTATCGGAAAAATTGGGCGTGAACCCCAAATCCCGGATTGCACCGATTCGAGGTTCTATTTTATCTGGTTCTTCACAGGTCATCCCATGGGAAACTGGCTGGCTTGCCGTGTCTCATCACCGCAGAAAAGCGCCAGTCTTTAAAAAACTATTTATGAAGCACATTACCCATGACTCCGAGTACCAGGTCAAAAAAGTTATTTTTGACCACTATTTTCTTTGCTTTGATGGAAATTTCAATTTAATACGACGTTCGGAACCTTTCCAATTTGAAATGGAAGGGGTGGAGTTTTGTGCGGGGATCGCCACCAAAGGTCGGAGGGTCGTGATGTCTTACGGGATTAGAGACAGAATTTCACGACTTTTGGAAACTCGGGTGGATACGCTGAATCATTTGATCATGGAACTACCTGTGTCAGGATAGACAGATTAGGTTCAACGCTGTGTACGTGTCAGGGTCTGGATGACCTCCAGAACGGCGCTCACCGGGAGGTTTTCCAGACACAGGCTCTTGCTGAGCGCGTGGCGGTCACATCCTTCCTGGTGGCAGGGTACGCAGGGTCCTGATCCCTGAATGATCCAGACATTTCCTTGGTGTTGGCTTCCCTGACGGCGCCAGGGTTGCTGTGCGCAGTCCTGGGTGGCGGGCCAGGGGCCCCACTTGACTGGATTGGTGGGGCCGAAGAGAGTCAAGGTGGGGATGCCCGTTGCAGCGGCCATGTGGGTAATCCCTGTATCTGGCCCCACAAAAAATTGAGCCTTCCGGATGAGATCGGCGGTTTCTGCCAGGGACAGGGTGCCTGCCAGATCGAGTGCCGTGGTGCGTTGTGCAATTTCCCGAACCACATTCATTTCCTCTGGATTGCGACTGCCTGTGAGAACAACAGGTATGGACCTCTTCTGTAGTTCTTGAATCAATGTGACCCAGTTCTCCAGTGGCCACGATTTATAAGTAAATTTTGGATAGGGATGGACCACGGCATACTTTTTTTCGTGCAGTGGCAGGGGGAGCGTTCCTTTTGCCGAGGGGGGGACGACGGTGCAGTCGGGAGGAATGCCCAGGGGTTCCAGTAACCTCAGATTGTGGGGGACGGTGTGCAGCGTTTCGTCATCGAACAGGAACGTGTGGGTGAGTAAACGCCGTGAAAAGGACGAGGTATGGGGATTGATGAAACCCAGACGCTGGGGGGCTGCCACAAAAGCGTAAAACCTCGCCCGATCAGAAGAGACCGGGCTCAGGGCATGGGTATAGCGGCGCCAGAGGGAGCGCCATTCCCTGAGACGGTTCCAGAGGGTAGTCCGATGAGGACTTTCAATGATTCCATCGATGTCCGGGTTGCCTTCCAGCACACCGGCCATGCCCTTCAGAACCAGCACGTCGATTCTGCTGTCAGGGTACGCCTTGCGCAGGGATCGCATGAGCGGCGTTGCGAGAAGAATATCCCCGATACGCAGGGTACAGAGGATCAGGAAACTTTTTTTTGGGCGATCAGAGGTCATGGGGAAGAAGTGCGAGAGGAAGTCCCGTGTCAGGGTCCAGAAAGAGAGGGGGAAGCGGTGTCGGCCGGGTGAAATCGAAGAGGTGCATCAGGTTGCCCGCCTCGCTGTCGAAAGACCCTTGGCCCAGGCGTGCTCCATGTAACCAATTGTCCTCGATGAAGCGGAGAATGGAGGTTTGAGTCAGCGCTGTATGGTCAACCCAGTTGGCCTTTGCCCAGGGGGACAGGACCAGCAAGGGAATGCGCGGACCAGGGCCACAGCGACCATTGACGGGGTGCCCATCGATGCCGAGGGGGATGCGGTTTTCCGATCCGCAATGTCCCGCACTGCTCAGGGTATCGGCCTGGGGGTCGTGGGAAGAATGAAGGATGGGCGAGAGCGCGTGATCATACCAGCCATCGGAATCATCATAGGTCAGGATGACGGCGGTCTCCTTCCATTCAGGACGACTTTGAAGGAAATTGAGTACACGCACGACGAAATGTTGTTCATCCAAAGGGTTGGAGTAGCCGGCATGACCATCTTGAAAGGCCGGTGCCTTGAGAAAACTGACGGCCGGAAAATTTCCCGCCTTTACCGCACTGAAGAAATCTTCCAGATCATACTGGTGATGGGCCGGTTCCGGCGTCACGCCATCCGGCAGGGTTGCATGGCCAATGGCGGACAGGGAGGACGGGCGGGTGTGAAAGGGGTTGGCCGTGGAAGGGTAGTACTGAAATCCATTGTGATGAGGCTGATAATCGCGTACCACCGAACCGGTGATCGTGGAACTGGTTCGGGTACAGCCCGAACTGCCGTCCGGGTTGACGCGATGGAGGTCAAAGCCCCCCATGAAATTTCCCCAGGGAACCTTTTTCCTGTCCAGCAGCTCGCCGATATTGGGGCCCGCCATGCGGATTTTGAGCGGTGAGCGCGAACAGACATCCTCTTCCGGATCGGCATCACCAATCAGGGTGAACATGCCTCGACCATCCGGCAAGAGGATACTGGTGGGCAACGAAGGGAAGCGTTGGGAAAAAACCGGAATTGTGCCATGGGTTTGCCCTGCCACCACTTCCAGCGCGCCCGGGGTGGAAGGGCCGAAGGTATCCGTGAAGGTGGCATCACTCAAGGCGTAGTGCTGGGCATAATTCCACAGGGCAGTGACGGTATTGCCATCGAAATAGCCCATGACCGTGGCGGGGCTGCCCAGTACGCCAGAAGTATGGGCCAGCCCATTTCCGGTGGATTCGACAAAGCGGTCCATGTGCCCGTGATGGAATGCTTCCTGTTCATCCGTATAGGCGTGAGACTGGTCTGCCGTGACTGCCTGCCTTCGGTCGAGACGAAAGGGATGGGGGTTCGGGTTCGAGGGCAGGGAATCGAAGCCGTCGACTTTGGGCGTGTGGGGTTTGGCAATGAAGCGGGGTGAGCCCGGAGGGTTGAGTGCCTTGGGATAGGCGCCGAAATAATGATCGAAGGAAATGTTTTCGTCGTAGAGGATCACCAGATGATGAATCGGGGTCAGGGTGGGGGGGGACAGGGGTGCCGGGGGGGAAGCCCCCGCCGCCTTGGCGGGATCGAACCATAGACAAAGCAGGTTCAAGAAGAGGATGAAGTGACGTCGTATCCTGCTCAAGGGATCAAGTTCCATAAAAAATGGATGCGATGGACTGGATTGGGATGTTAAAATGGTTCATATGTCATACGTGCATTATTCGCTTTTTAACTTCTTCGAATCTTTCTAGCATCGAAGGCCTGATTTTAACCCGGACACAGGAAAGATATTACCGTGAATACTCCGTCCTCTTCTTCACCTCAACAGGTTGCCGTATTGGGTATGGGTGCCATGGGTTCGCGCATGGCCCGTTCATTGATCGCCGCAGGCTATTCCGTGACGGTCTGGAATATTGAAGCAGCCGCTTGCCTGCCCCTCGTGGAACTGGGCGCACGCCATGCCATGACTCCCGCAGAGGCGGTGACCCATGCCGAGTTCGTGATTACCATGGTATGGGATGATGCCGCTTCTGCCGACGTGTGGCTCAACCCTCAAACTGGTGCACTCCCTCATATGAAAGCGGGGTCCATTGCCCTGGAATGCGCTACCCTGACCTTGGGCCATGAAAAAAAATTGGCCGATGCTTGTGTAGCCAAGGGCATCGAGTTCGTCTCGGCGCCCATGTCCGGGTCTTTGCCTGAAGCAGACAATCGTACGCTGGTCTTTACCGTAGGGGCATCTGAGGATGCCATGGTCAGGATTCAGCCACTTTTGCTGGCCATGGGCAGCAAAATCAATCATGCCGGGGGACCACTCGACGGGATTTCGGAAAAACTGATGATCAATGGCAAGTTGGGCATTGAATACCTTGCTGCGGCCGAAATGGTGGCCTTGATGAAGGTCGGCCATATGGATGTGGAACGACGGCTGGCCATCAAGGCCACCACGGCACCCTTTTCCCCGCGGGGATTGCGCGAGGCCCGTTTCATGGTCGATGGCGACTATACGGTGCGCGTCAAGGTCAACCAGATGATCAAGGATCTGTCCTACGAAATCGATCAGTTCGAGCGCCATGGTGTGCCCTGCCCTCTCCACCGGGCTGCGCGGAGCGCCTTTGAATGGGCGCATGACAAAGGCCACGGAGAAGAGGATTCCACCATTTTGGCCAAACTCTACGAAGAGGAAGCGCGCCGGCACGGCGGGATGAAATAGTCCAAAGCCCCCTGATCCTCTCGGAGCGGAAAGAATGTTTGTTGGTATGTGGATGACTCGTCGATTGTTGACCGTTACGCCGGAGGATTCCCTGGTAGCCGTGGCTGATTTGATGACCAGACACCGGATCCGCCGGATCCCCGTGGTGAAAGAGTCGCCATCTGGAGCACGGTTGGAGGGGATTATTTCCTATTCGGATGTTCTGCATGCCTATCCCAAGGAGGCTAATCCGTTTTCTCCGGTGAGCCGGGAGACTTTGATGGCTGAGTTTCCTCTGGAGTCGAATTTGAAGGTTCGTGATCTCATGCGCGCGAATCCCCTGACGACGACACCCGAAGAGCCCATCGAGCGGGCTGCTCAGTTGATGCGCGACAAGAAAATTGGTGCGCTACCAGTGGTACAGGGAAGGAATCTGGTGGGGTTGATCACGGAATCCGATCTGTTTCGTGCTTTTGCGAGCATTTTTGAAACGGATGCGAAGGGAATCCGGGTGACGTTCGATATTTCGGCAGGCGAGGATGTTTTCCCGAAACTGTCGGAGATCGTGTTGAAGCACAAATTGCGCCTGATTACCTTCGTGACCTTGCAGAAGCACGAGAGACCCTTGTGTGTTGTACAAGTATCTGGCGCACAAGTGGAAAACATGATCGAAGATCTGTGGGCTTTTAAACACCCGGTGGTCAGCGTCATTCACCTGCCCTGGTCCTGACCGCCGGGCTGTGGGGGTTTGACTATCCAGCCAAACCGTTCCAATTCAGACCAGGTTTGATCTGCCAGAACCTGATAGCCTGCTGGCGTGGGATGGATGTCGTCGGCAAATAACCAGGACGAAAGATCCTGAACGGTCGCTCCTGCGGTTTTGTTGGGGGTGTCGAGATTGCACAGAAGGGATGAGGGCACCTTGGGGCTGCACCAGGGAACGGTGGCATGAGTGAAGCCGTAGGCCTCGGGGTGGGCGACGAGTTCCTTGAACAATTGGTGACTGTCGAATATCTTGACGGGCTTGCCCTGCAAGTTGTCAAGCAGGCGCTGGTTGAATCGATTCACCAGCAGTGACAGGAGACTGCATGGGGCCAGGGTTTCCGAGGCGTGACAGACATAGCCGACCGGGGGAGGTTGGGGAAAATCTCTCAAAGTGTAGGGAAGGCCGCGTCCAAAGGGTGTTTCGGCAGAATCGGGGAGTGTATAGACCAGCACATAACGGGCTCCGTGCTCGATGATCCGCAGGGTGAGCCTGGCCAGATCGTCGGCTGCCTGATCTATCTGATGCTGGGCATGAACGAGTGCGGTTTGATATTCCTGGCCCAAGGCCTGGGTCGCAACCTCCTGCTGGCGAACCGGTCCCATGGTCGGATCATTCTGTTTTGCACGGGCCACCCGTTGCTGGACGCTTTCCGTGATGTTGACCAGGAATTGGGTGAAGACTGACAGCACATCATTGTTTCCACCAAACACGGTGACCAACTGGTCGGGGCGAAAACGATGGAACTGATGCAGGTACTGGGAGACCTGTTGGGTCAACGGCAAGGTCAAGGCTCCCTGATCGTGGTCAATGCCCATGGGGTCGCTGACCATGGCACCCCCTTCAGCAAAGTCCAGGCAAAATGCCGGGTGGCGCTCAGTCTGGAAACCAAAGGGGCAAAATACCGGTGTACGGGAAAATCCGCCCTTGGGCGTGAGGTATCGGCTACCGGGGGCGCCGCCGTAACCAACCAGGTTCGGAGTGATGTCGAGGTTGAGTCGTTGGGCCAAGTCTCCCACCCAATTCCCCGTTGCGGCGCCATTGACAGTGAATTGTCCACCCGCCGGATAGGGTAGACCGGCGAATGGGATATTGAAGGAGGTTCCCAGACCATAGGTTCGCTCGGCCAGGACCGTATAGGTCCCCATGTCGGAAAGGCTGTCTCCGAAGGCAACCAGGGCAGTGAATCCGTGGTTGGGCGGGGCATGAGGTGCAGGAGACTGCGTATTGAAGACAGTGGGGGTGATCGTTCCGTTTTGGGCCTGTGGCGGAAGTTCTGGAGAACAGCCCAGGAGACAGGCGACGAACAGGGCGCAGAACCACCGCGGTCCGGGCCGCCGCAGCAAAATCAGGAATGAGTTCATAGGAAAGATGTGGCTACCAAAGGGCTAACCCGGAAATTACCAGATAATGACTTTTAGGGCCAGAGGTTGAGAAAAAAGGTGAAACTTTCAAACGAATCGGCTGGACAGTTGGGGGTAGAATGGAAACGGTGCGCATTGAGGAGAGTTCATGATGAAGAGGCGTGTGGCATGTATTGGGGCGATACTTTTGGGTGCGGGGGCGCTGGGCGGTTGTTCTGACCGTTCCGTCCCTTCGGCTGCACAACAAAATGAGGCGGCGGTGGAAGCGCGCATCAAGCCGGTGGGGGAAGTGGCCATGGCCCTTCCGTCCCCTCCTGCGCCGGCAAACGGGAGTTCGCCTTCCACCGTTGCGACGCCAACCGCACCCACTCCATGAGTGTGTACGTAATCGGTGATCTTCAGGGGTGTCTGGAACCCCTGGACCGTCTGCTTTCCACCCTGCCGCTGAGAAAACGGGATGAGTTGTGGTTTGTCGGCGATGTGGTCAATCGTGGTCCCCATTCCCTCGAGTTGCTCCGCATGGTCAGGTCACTGGGCGATCAGGCGACGGTCGTACTGGGCAACCATGACCTGCATTTGCTGTGCGTGGCAGAGGGTGCCACCCACTTGCGTCCCGGAGATACGCTCGACGACATTCTCGAGGCGCCCGATCGGGAAGAGTTGTTGCGCTGGATACGCTGCCGTCCTCTGCTTTACCGGGATCAGGGGGTGACCCTGGTTCATGCGGGGCTGCTGCCGCAGTGGACTGTGGATCAGGCCGCCTCCCTGGCCAGGGAAGTGGAAGGGGTTCTGCAAAGTGACCAATATGGTGATTTTCTGAAGGTGATGTATGGCAATACCCCGACGGGTTGGCATGATGCATTGACGGGCGTGGCGCGTTGGCGCACGATCATCAACGGAATGACCCGGTTGCGCATCTGTTCCTGCGAGGGCGTGATGGAGTTTGGCTACAAAGGTCCCCTGAAGGGGATTCCGGATGGTTTTATGCCCTGGTTTGCCGTACCCAGGCGACGTAGTGCAGGGCAGCGCCTTCTCTGTGGTCATTGGTCGGCGTTGGGACTGCATTGTAGTGTCGATGTGCAGGGGTTGGATACGGGGTGCTTGTGGGGGGGGCCGTTGACGGCACTCAGACTGGAAGACGGGGTGATTTTTCAGGTGGCGGGCATGCCCGTTCGCCCCTTACATTGATTCACGCAATCGTTGGGTGAGTGTGTGCAACTGCAGCGCCAGTTGCCGTCGGTCGGTGCCCAGTTCGGTGGCCCGGAGAGGAGTGCCCAGAGACAGGGTGACCTGACTGGGCGGACTCTTCAGGATCCGCACCAGGGACTCCGTGAAGGTCATGTTTCCAATGAACGGATACGCGGATTCTTCATGCCCCTGGGGCGCGGAATAGCGCAGGGCGACGGGTAACAACGTGGCCTGGCAATCCAGGGGCGACTGCAGGAGAGCCGTTTTGAAGGGAAGGATGGTCGTGCCGTCGCTGGTGGTGGATTCCGGAAAAAACCCCAGATCATCACCCGCCTGCAGGACCTGTATCATCGCTTTTCCGATCTCCAGGGTTTGTCGACGGGAAGACCGGCTGAGGAACAAGGTTCCCGTCTGGGCGGCCAGCCATCCGAAAACAGGCCAATGCCGCACTTCGGATTTGGAAACGAAGCGTACGGGATGGACGGAGTGAATGACAAAGATGTCCACCCAGGAAATATGATTCGAAGTCAGCAGGTAGGGACCTGGACCATCGGGCCAGGCGCCTTGTACCTGAACGGTCAGGCGCAAATGCCGGAGCAGTGTGCGGGACCAATGGCAGATGAGTTGACGGCGCCGGGCCCGGGAGCACCACGGCAGAACCAGGGCCGTAGTGAGCACTGCGCGCAGGATATGTCCGAGCAATCTCAGAATGCGCGGGAGCATGCTCATGGGTCAAGAGAAAAGCCGAATTTCTCCTGAAGTTTTTCATTGAGTTGGGCGCGTGTGACAGTATGGTTCTGACCGCCCCGACAGGCGATTTTCAAGGAACCCAGCAAGGAAGCCAGACGCCCGGTGCGGTCCCAGTCCCAGCGGTGACTCAATCCGTACATCAGCCCCGCCCGGTAGGCGTCTCCGCATCCTGTGGGGTCGAGTATCCGGTCTGTCGGGACCGCGGGGATGGGGATGACTTCATTTCCGGCAAAGATGCACGATCCCTGAGCCCCCCGGGTCATGATGGCGGCATCCACGCGGCTGGCCAGTTGCTCGAAGGAGAGGCCGGTCTTGTTGGCCATCAACTGTGCCTCGTAGTCGTTGACCGCCAGCCAGGTGGCCTGTTCCAGAAACTCGAGCAGTTCCGGTCCGCTGAAGAGAGGGAGGCCCTGCCCGGGGTCGAACAGAAAGGGAATTCCGGCTTCGTGGAATTGTCGGGCATGCTGGAGCATGCCTTCCCGTCCATCGGGCGAAACGACTCCCATCGTAATGCCAGGGACCGTGTCGATGGTGTGGGTGTGAGAAGCAGCCATGGCGCCAGGGTGAAAGGCGGTGATCTGGTTGTCGTCCAGGTCTGTGGTGATGAAGGCCTGTGCCGTGTAACTGCCAGGGATGAGTCGAATGCCCCGCAGGTCGAACCCGAGATGTTCGAGGCGGGTTCGGTAGGGAAGAAAATCTTCGCCCACGGTGGCCAGGATGGAAGGCGTTTCTCCCAGGAGATGCAAGTTGTAAGCGATATTCCCTGCGGTTCCCCCGAATTCCCGGCGCATCTCCGGAACCAGAAAGGCGACACTCAACTGATGGAGGCGATCTGGCAGGATATGGTTCTTGAAATGATCCGGGAATACCATGATGGTGTCATAGGCCAGGGAACCGCAGAGAAGAATACGCATGGGACGGGTTTCTCAGTTCAGGGAAGTCAGGGCGGCGCTGTAATTGGGCTCGTCCTTGATGTCGGAGACCAGTTCGGTATGCAGAACCCGATCATTTTCATCCAGAACCACCACTGCCCGGGCAGTCAGACCGCGTAGCGGTCCGTCGGTGATGTCCACGCCATAGGCTTGATGAAAATGGTGGTTGCGGAAAGTGGACAGGATCTCGACGTTCTTGATGCCTTCGGCAGCACAGAACCTTGCCATGGCAAAGGGCAAATCTGCGGAGATGACCAGGATGACCGTATTCTTCAGCGTGGATGCCTTCTCATTGAATTTACGCGTCGAGGTGGCGCAGGTGGGGGTGTCGAGGCTGGGGACGATATTGAGAATCTTGCGTTTGCCGGCATAGTCCTTCAAAGTGCGATCGCTCAGATCCTGTGCGGCCAATGAAAAATCGGTGGCAATCTGCCCCGCCAGAGGGAACTGGCCGGCAACGGCGACGGGCTGTCCGCCCAGAGTTACGGTGGTCATGGGATTCTCCTTGTGGGTGGTGGGGGAATGGGAAATGATAGCGTAAATCGGGTTACACGCTGTGTTGGTAATCCTCGGCGGTCAGCAGTTGGGTGTAATCCTCCGCGCGATGGGGCGTGATTTTTACCAGCCAATGGTTGTAGGGTTCGGTATTGAGCACTTCGGGATGGTCCTTCAGGGTCTCATTGACGGCATATACGGTACCGCTGATGGGGGATGCCACTTCGGAAGCAGTTTTGACGGATTCGAGGGTGGCGCAGGATTCCCCTGCCTTCAGGACACGTCCCACGCTTGCAAGCTCCACAAACATCAGGTCACCCAACTGGTCTTGCGCAAAATCCGTGATTCCGATGGCCAGGGTTCCTTCCGCAGTGGGTTGAGCCCATTGATGGGTAGCACTATAGCGACGGTCGTTGGGGGGTAGCATGGTCACTCCAGGGGAATTCAGAGAGACGTCAGTATACCTGCTTCACACCGCTGAGACAGACCCACCCTTCTCGTTCCCCCACGATGGAAAGAGGACAATCCGGGGCGTAGGCATTCCGTACCCGTTCTACCTGGGAGGATAGAATGCCGGACAGGGTCAACCAACCGCCGACCCTGAGTTGGTTCAGGAGTAGCGGGGCCAGAACCACCAGCGGATTGGTCAGGATATTGGCGATCACCCCGTCGAAGCGGGGGGAATCCGGAAAGGAGTCCGGTTCGTAAAAGGAGGTGCTCACCCCATTGGACATCGCGTTGTCACGGGCCGTTTGCACGGCGATGGGGTCGATATCCACCCCGACGGGATGGGGTGCCCCCAGCAATGCCGCTGCAATGGTCAGAATTCCCGAGCCACAGCCATAGTCCAATATCCGTTGTGCGCGGGGGGGATGGGCGGCCAGCCATTCCAGGCACAGGCGGGTGGTGGGATGACTGCCCGTCCCGAAAGCCTGTCCGGGGTCGAGGCGCAGGTTGAGGGCGCTGGGGTCGGGGGGTTCATGCCAGGTAGGCACGATCCACAGTCCGGGTGCGGCCGGGATGGGGTCGAACTGACTTTGGGTGAGGCGGACCCAGTCCTGATCTGCCACGACCTCGCTGTGGTGGGGCGGGATGGGCTGGTCAAGGGAGGTGCTGACCTGTTCCAGCCAGGAAGAGGCCTCCCACTCGAGAGGCAGAAGCACCTCGATCTGGCAGTGGGGCCAAAGCGGCATGTCCGGACAGCCCGGTTCTCCGAACACGGGAACTTCCTCAGCGCCCGTGGCCTGGGAGGACAGGGTCACAGCCAGCGCCCCCTGCGCACTGAGCGCATCAGACCAGAGTTCGGCATGGTCCCGGTCGGTATGGAGGGTCAGACGAGTCCAACTCATGACCCTTACCCCTGTTTTTCCCGGGACAACTTTTCTTCCAGGTAATGAATGCTGGTTCCCCCCATCAGAAAGGCCTCATCCTGAAGCAATTTCTGATGCAACGGAATATTGGTCCGGATGCCTTCCACCACCATCTCGGACAAGGCGATACGCATGCGCGCCAGGGCCTGATCGCGGGTGGCGCCATGGGTCAGAACCTTGCCAATCAACGAATCGTAGTGAGGCGGGACGAAGTAATTCTGGTAGATATGGGAGTCCACGCGCACCCCGGGGCCGCCTGGCGCATGGTATTGCGTGATGCGTCCGGGGGACGGGATGAACGTGAAGGGGTCTTCAGCGTTGATCCGGCATTCGATGGCATGACCGCGCAGCTGGATATCTTTTTGTTTCCAGGACAGTTTTTCTCCGGCGGCAATGCGAATCTGCTCCTGCACGATATCGATGCCCGTGATCAGTTCGGTGACCGGATGTTCTACCTGAACCCGCGTATTCATTTCGATGAAATAAAATTCGCCATTCTCGTAAAGGAATTCGAAAGTACCCGCACCCAGGTAGTGGATACGACGGCAGGCAGCCGCACAACTTTCCCCGATTTTCTGGCGTAGGGCGGCGGGAACTCCGGGTGCTGGGGCTTCTTCGATGATCTTCTGGTGACGGCGTTGCATGGAACAGTCCCGTTCTCCCAGGTAAAAGGCATTGCCGAACTTGTCGGACAAGACCTGAATTTCCACATGGCGAGGCTGGGACAGGTATTTTTCCATGTAGACCGTGTCATTCCCGAAGGCGGTACGCGCCTCATTGCGCGTCAGGGTGAGGAACCCGAGCAGTTCCTCTTCCCGCTCCACCACGCGCATGCCGCGCCCTCCCCCGCCTGCCGAAGCCTTGATCAGCACCGGATACCCAATCGATGCAGCCAGCGCCTTGAGTTCCTTGGGGTCGGTGGGCAACTGGCCCTCCGATCCCGGGACCACGGGGACCCCCGACGCTTTCATGGCGGCCTTGGCGCTGATTTTATCCCCCATCAGGCGAATGGTTTCTGCCTTGGGACCGATGAAAACAAAGCCACTGTTCTCCACCCGCTCGGCAAAGTCCGCATTTTCCGACAGGAATCCATATCCGGGGTGAATGGCTTCGGCCCCGGTGACTTCGGCAGCCGCGATGATGGCCGGGATGTTGAGATAACTGAGTTGGGAGGATGCGGGCCCGATGCAGACCGATTCATCGGCCAGCACCACCGCTTTGGCATCGGCATCGGCTTCCGAATGGACGGCAACGGTTTTGATGCCCAGTTCGCGACAGGCCCGCAATATGCGCAGAGCAATCTCACCGCGATTGGCGATCAGAATCTTTTCAAACATGGGGGGTCTTCCTTTCAGGCCGTGGCGATGACGAAGAGAGGCTGCCCGTATTCGACGGGTTGTCCATTCTCCACCAGGATATGCTTGATGGAGCCCGTTACATCCGACTCGATTTCATTCAGCAGTTTCATGGCCTCGATGATGCACAGGGTTTGTCCTTCGTTGATGCTTTGACCAACTTCTGCAAAGACCGGGGCCCCTGGGGAGGGAGAGCGGTAGAAGGTTCCGACCATGGGCGATTTCACCACATGGCCTTCGCTCTCGGGCGTGGCTGCGACAACGGGGGCGAGTACGGTTTCGATCGGGGTGTGGGGGGCGGCCTGGGGGAAATACGATTGGGGCGGGGCATACTGGGGAGCCGAACTGCCGAACTTGGCGATGCGTACTTTTTCTTCTCCTTCCGTGATCTCCAGTTCGCTGATGCCCGACTCTTCTACCAAATCAATCAATTTCTTTAATTTTCTCAGATCCATGGGGTTATGCCTTGTTCATGAAATAGTCGAGGGCCAGTTCATACCCCCGTATCCCCAATCCACAGATGACTCCTACCGCGTTGGCCGACAGGTAGGAGTGGTGGCGAAAGGGTTCCCGGGCATGAATGTTCGACAGGTGTACTTCGATAAAAGGGAGGTCCACGGCAGCCAGAGCGTCGCGTAACGCCACGCTGGTGTGGGTCAACCCCCCCGGGTTGATGAGAATGGCCTGAGTGCCATCGACGCGGGCATCATGAATGCGGTCGATCAGCGCGCCTTCCCAGTTGCTTTGAAAGCAATCCACGGATACTCCCCGTGCCGTTCCCAAGGTGCGCAGACGGGTATCCAGATCGGCCAGGGTCAAACTGCCGTAAACCGCAGGCTCGCGGGTTCCCAGCGCATTCAGGTTTGGACCGTGCACGACGAGAATTTTTTTCATGTCGCGATTTTGCCTCGAAATCACTGGAAATGTCCAGAAATTTAACGAAAATCGCTACTCATTTCAAAAATGAGTCCACGCTGGGATAACGCCAGTTCAAGTGTAATTCCCGCTTGATGCGCTGGTTGTGAATGCGCCGGGATTCCTGCAAAAAACTGAGGTTGAGGGGGTCGAGGATTTTTTCCAGTTCATGGAACGGGAGAAAAGACGGGCGCGGCAGGTGATGGTGTTGGGCCAGAGATCCATAAAAGTCCCCTACCGGAAGGGGTTGATCGTCCACCACATTATACACGCGTTGCGGCTTTCCCAAGGTACAGGCCGCAACCACGGAACGTGCCAGGTCCAGTTCGTGGATATGATTGGTCCATGGGTTTTCCAGGGGCAAGGGAACGCCCCTCCGGAGTCGTTCAAGGGGCAAACGATGTTCGCCATAGATGCCAGGTGCGCGCAGGATGACCACATGGCAACCCGTGCGGCGACCGAAGGCGCGCAATTGGTTTTCGGCATTGACCCGACGTCGGGCACGGTCGGTATGGGGACGGACCGGACTGGTTTCATCCAGCCAGGCGCCCGCCGAGGAACCGTAGACGCCCGTGGTGCTGATGTAGATCAGACGCTGTGGTAAACTGGTGGCCCGTCCGAGCACGGCAAGCAGGTGTCGGGTGCGTGCGTCATCCTGGCCTGTGGGTCCGGGTGGGGCAAAATGAAGGACGGTGCGTGCCAGCCCCGCCAGCCGCTGCAGGGTATGGGGATGATCCAGGTCACCCGGAAGCGGCAAGGCACCCAGGGTACGCCACTGAGGCATCGCCTCCGTTCTTCGGCAAAGGGTAAATACGGGGCCCAAGCCCTTCAATAAGGGAAGGACGCGACGCGCCACGTTACCCGCGCCGATGATCAGGTAAGAATTCATCAAGTCATTGTAACGTCATTTACGCGAGAACGACCATGTCATTCCAAGTCACAGTCCAACCCAGCGGTCGCCAGTTTCAGGTGCACGATGAAGAAACCCTGTTGCAGGCGGCCCTGCGCGAAGGCATCGGTTTGCCCTACGGGTGTCGTAGCGGGGCCTGTGGCAGTTGCAAGGGCAAGGTTCTGGAAGGACGGGTGGACTATGGCGACTATCAGGCCAGTGCGTTGAGCGAGGAGGACAAGGCCCAGGGAAAAGCACTTTTCTGTTGTGCGCGTCCCATCGGGGACGTGGTCATCGAGGCTCGTGAAGTGAGTGGTTTTGCAGATATGCAAATCAAGAAGTTGCCCTGCCGGGTGGAGGCCATTGAACGTCCCAACCATGATGTGGTGGTGCTCAAACTCAAGTTGCCTGCCAATGAAAAATTCGAATTCATGGCAGGGCAATATATCGACTTCCTGCTCAAGGACGGAAAGCGGCGCAGTTTTTCCCTGGCCAACTCCCCTCATGATGCCGCCTTGCTGGAGTTGCATATCCGGCACTATCCGGGGGGAAGTTTTTCCGGGTTTGTGTTCAACGAGTTGAAGGAACGTGGCATCTTGCGTTTCGAAGGGCCCCTGGGGGCCTTCGTCCTGCGGGAGGATTCGGAAAAACCGATCATTTTCATGGCGGGTGCCACGGGTTTCGCGCCGATCAAGGGAATGATCGAATACGCGCGCCACAAGGGCATCACCCGTCCCATGGTGTTGTACTGGGGGGTGCAAAGCGTCGTGGACTTGTATCAGCGGGAGGTCGTGCGCACCTGGGAGGCGGAACTTCCCCATTTTACCTTCGTGCCGGTGTTGTCTGCGCCCTTGCCGGAAGATCGGTGGACCGGACGGACCGGTTTTGTCCATCAGGCCATCCTGGAGGATTTTTTGGACCTGTCCGGCCATCAGGTCTATGCCTGTGGCGCATCGCGCATGGTGGAGGCAGGTTTCAAGGCTTTCACCGAAAGCCGCGCCTTGCCGGAAAACGAGTTTTATTCCGATCCTTTCGTGCCCTCAGGAACCTGAAGGGTCCTTGGCTCCTGCCGGGAGTCCCATTCTGGAACGAATCGACGGAAGCATGGACAGTGTTTCCGGGTCTTCTTCCTCCCGGGCCAGATCCAGGTAGCGGTCCCTGGCTTCGAAGTGGTGTGCTTCATGGGCGGCCAGGGCCGCCAGCATCAGGCACAGGGGCCGTGCCTCCTCGCCCCTGAGGGCGATGCTGGCCATTTTTTCGGCCTTCTCCGGGTGCCCCGAGAAGTAGGCGGTCAATCCCTGATACAGGGCGCTGCGCGCGCGCGTTCTCGAGCGTCGGAGATGGTAGTTGCGGATCCGTTTGGGGAGTTGCCAGACCTTGAGGAACATGTGCCCCCCCAGATTGAGTACCAGTAGGATCAATACCAGACCCAGAACGAATACGGACAGGGAAATCTCGATACGCCATGGATTTTGAACGATCAGGACATATCCTGCCGTGATGTTGAAGGACAGGGCAAGAATCGTGGCGAGCATGAAAAGAAGGAGGAACCCGAGCAGCAACCTCATGGGTTTCCTCCCCTGGCGGCATGTACGGCGGCCAGTGTGGCGCTGATATCGGGCAGTGGGACGCTGACCGGCGTCGTGGTCAGGAGCTGGAGGTTGGACTGAAAATTTTTGACCGTAGGGTTCGTCGTATCGAAGTAGCGTTGGAGCCAATGCTGAGCCTCGGAGAGTTCGCTACGAAAACGTACCTCGTTGCGGGCCAGTACATCGATGCGTGCAGCGAAGAGACGCAATTTCAGGTTTTCACGCAGAAAATAGGTCTGCTCGGGGGTGAGCAGGGGAAGTTCGGGCGTATCCATGCGACGGATTCGGATGGCATTGTTCAATTCCAGCAGCACGTCCTGGCTTAGCCGTTCCAGCCAACCGGTTTGGGTATTCTTTGGCGGGGGGGGCGGTTTGGGTCGGGTATCCGAGGCCAGTGCCAAACCGTCGACCTGTTGGATCAGTGAATCCAGACGCAGGGTGATCCCGTTGGTATCCACGTAAGGAAGCGCACGCAGATGATCCATGTCCAGTTTCAGGTTTTCCCTGAGATGGGCCAGGGCTGGTTTGTCCAGGCGTTGCAGGCGCAGATCGGCGGCTTCCAGGGCAGCCAGGGCCGACTGGACATTACCCGTCAATTCCAGTTGCTGGTTGGCGATGATGACCAGTTGTTCGACCTCGGCCAGAATCCAGTCGTCGCGGTGACGCATGAGGTCCTGGTAGAGCGCTGCCAGTTCCACCTGCTGGTTCTGGGTGTCGGAAAACCGCGACTCGAGTACGGCCAGGCGGGTACTGGTTTCACGGCTGGTTTCGTTGGCTTGTTGAGCCAGACTTTGCACCTGCTGGGATAACTGATCCGTTTGAGACAATCGCTTGCTCAGATCCTGGCGCAGGTCCAGCAACTGGTTGCGTTGATAGAAGACCAGTCCCGCCAGTCCCAGGAGGATGATCAAGAGGGTCAGGCGTCCGGGTAAGTAGGACCTCGGCGTGACGGGCCGTTGTTCGTTATCCATGGGAATGTCCCTTTTTCTGGTAATGGGCAACCAATGCATCATCCCCGGGAGAGAGTACCACGGGATGGGGTAGCCCGAGTGCGCTCAGCGCCGCGGCGATCCGCGGATGACTGACGATGAAGGGTCGGGTTGCCAGAACCTCCCGTTGCGCCGGTGAGGCCATGGCCCACAGGTTGTGGAGGGATTCGGTGCTTTGCACCGAGATGGAAGCGCCGGCCTGCAAAGCCTCCTCCAACGTTTCGGGATTGTATTGACGGGGGACCTGACGAACGTAGCACTCGATATACCCTACCTGGGCCCCCCTCTGCTCCAGGGCCTCCCTCAGCCATTCCCGTCCTCCGCGCCCCCGTATGATGGCGATTTTCCAGTGGTCTACGTTCTGGAACAGAGGGAGTGCCAGCAAGGCTTCGCTGTCGGCGCCCTGCGTCGGGTAGAGCACGGAAGTGCCGCTGGCTTCCTGCAGGCGTCGGGCAGTGGCCAGGCCGACTGCGGCCAGACGGTGCGTTTCTTGGTGGAGAGGGGCAAGCAAGGTCCAGCCTGCCTGCACGGCATTGGCGCTGACAAAAATCCATAATTCTGCCTGGGCGGCCCAGGACAAGGATTCTGCCGTGGGTGCCAGGGGGGCGATGTCGATGGTCGGGTAGACCCAGGAGCGAATTCCGAGCGAATTCAGACGTTCTGCCAAGCGGGTGGCTTCGGCGCGGGGTCGGGTAATCAGCAACCCGGTCGGCATTGTTTCAGGCGCGACAGGCGTTCAGAATGTCCGCTGCCCCCTGATCGAGCAAGTCCTGAGCCACCGCCTCTCCAAGCGTTTTGTACTGGGAGAGCGGGGCGCTTTGGCAGGCCCGGACGATACGCGTACCGGCCGGGTTACCCACGAAGGCGCGCAGGGTCAGGATATCGCCTTCTGCCTCGGCAAAGGCGCCCAGAGGGACATCGCAACTGCCTGCCAGACGGCAGGAGACGGTGCGTTCGGCAAAAACACAGGCTTCGGTGGCTGGATCCACCATGGCGCCAATCCACTTTCCCAGGGTCGGATGGTTGGCTCGAAACTCCAGACCCAACGCCCCCTGCCCTACGGCCGGCAGACTGTCCGCCGTGTCGATGAGCGAGCGAATGCGGTCCGCCAAACCCAGGCGGCGCAGGCCAGCCGCCGCCAATATGATGGCCTGGTACTGACCCTGGTCGAGTTTGCGCAGACGGGTATCCAGATTGCCGCGCAGCGGGCGGACGTCGAGATGGGGGAAGCGGGCCCGGATCTGGCATTCGCGCCGCAAACTGGCGGTCCCCACGACGGCACCGGGCGGTAAGGCGGCAAGGTTTTCGTGATTGTTGGAGACGAAGGCATCGCGCGGATCTTCGCGGGGGCCCGCCACTCGCAGGACGAGTTCGGGGGGGCGATTCATCGGGACATCCTTCATGGAATGTACGGCCATGTGGGCCCGTCCCTCCAGCATGGCCAACTCCAATTCCTTGACGAAAAGGCCTTTTCCTCCCACCGCAGAGAGGGTACGATCGAGGATTTGATCCCCCGTGGTGGTCATTCCCAGCAACGAGAAGCGCGCAAGGGGATATAATCCTGCCATTTGTTGCTGGATATGTTCGGCCTGCCACAGGGCTAACCGGCTTTCACGAGTGGCGATGATGATTTCTGGAGAAGGCATGATGAAGAACACAATGAGTGCATCCGAGATACGGAATTCTAGCATGAAGGATGCCCTGAACGGAGGTCGGACATGACTTCTTCCGCCAGTTTGGACAAGGACTTGCCCTTGCGCGACGATATTCGCTTCCTGGGCAGGATCCTGGGCGATACCCTGCGCGACCAGGAAGGCGAAGTCATTTTTCAGTTGATTGAGGGGATACGCCAGACGGCCATCCGCTATCGCCGTACCGGAGACGACCGGGCACGGGTCCAACTGGAACATGGTCTGGACGGGTTGAGCCCGGAGGACACCATTGCGGTGGTGCGCGCGTTCAGTTATTTCTCCCATCTATGCAACATTGCGGAAGACCTGCACCATAACCGGCGCCGCATGGTCTACTCCCAGGCTGGCGCTCCGCCTCGCGAGGGCAGCATTGCGCTGGCTTTGCAACGACTGAAGCAGGCCAAGGTGGATGCGAGTACGGTGAGAAGGTTTTTTGAGCGTGCCATCATTTCCCCTGTTCTGACTGCACACCCCACGGAAGTACAGCGCAAGAGCGTGCTCGATTGCCATCTGCTGATCGCCAACCGGCTGGAAGAGCGGACCCGCATCGCGCTGACTCCTGAAGAAAAGGAAGCCAACGATGCCGCCCTGCGCCGGGCGGTCTTGACCTTGTGGCAAACCAACGAATTGCGCACCTTCAAGTTGCGGGTCCATGATGAAATCGAGAATGGACTGTCCTATTACCGCTATACCTTCCTGCGCGAAGTGCCGCGTCTCGAGTCCCAGGTAGCCGCTGCCCTGGAAAAGGATCCGGAATACGCCAGCATCGCCCGGGACTTTCCTTCCTTTTTGCGGATGGGCAGTTGGATTGGAGGGGATCGCGATGGAAATCCCTTCGTGACCGCAGAAGTCACCCAACATGCCATGTGTCGTCACAGCGCCGTGGCCATGGAGTTTTATCTGACCCAGTTGATGACCCTGCGCGGCGAGTTGTCTCTTTCCTTTCGTCTGGTGCAGGTGTCGCCGGAGGTCATGGCATTGGCCGAGCGTTCGCCGGAACGTACCGACAGCCGTCTCGAAGAACCCTATCGGCGTGCGCTTACGCATATCCATGCACGCCTGTTCCAGACAGCCTTGCGTCTGGGGTGTTTCAGTCAGAACGAAGAGGTGGATGAGGCAGATCCCTACGAATCTGTTGAAGAATTTTCTGCGGATCTGGAACTGTTGAGAGTTTCTCTGATCGGCCACGGTTCTGGCCTGCTGGCCGATGGACGCTTGAGTTTGCTGATTCGCGCCATTTCGTCCTTCGGGTTTCATCTGGCTCCCCTGGATTTGCGTCAGCACTCCGAGTTTCATGCCCGCACGGTGGCAGAATTGCTCACGCAGGGCGGCCTGGGCGTGGACTATCTTGCGCTGAGTGAATCCGAACGGAGGGACATCCTGGTGCGCGAGTTGGAAAGCCCACGTCTGTTACGTTCCCACGTTTCCCGGTTTAGCGAAGCGGTGCAGCGCGAACTGGACGTTTTTGACGTGACTCGCGAAATTCATCGTTCGCTCGGTCCGCAGGCCCTGCCCAACTACATCATCTCCAAGACCGACAGCGTCAGCGATCTGCTCGAGGTGGCCCTGATTCTCAAGGAAGCGGGTCTGTTGCTGCCCGGAGAGAACCCTCAACTGGCCATGAACATCATTCCGCTGTTTGAAACCATTTCCGATTTGCGTGGTTGCGGCGAGATCATGGAGCAATTGTTTTCCCTGCCGGTCTACCAGAAGTTGCTGGACAGTCGTCAGCGTACCCAGGAGGTCATGCTGGGATACTCCGACAGCAACAAGGATGGCGGATTCTTGACGTCCAACTGGGAACTCTACAAGGCAGAAAAGATCCTGGTGGAGATTTTTTCCCGGCACGGGATCGAGTTGCGTTTGTTCCATGGACGGGGCGGCTCGGTGGGACGCGGCGGCGGCCCAAGTTATTATGCGATTCTGGCGCAACCCGCGGGCAGTGTGAATGCCCAGATCCGTCTGACGGAACAAGGGGAAGTCATTGCCAGCAAATATTCCGATCCCGGCATTGGGCGACGCAATCTCGAAACCCTGGTGGCCGCCACGCTGGAAGCCACCTTGCTGGATCGGGACCGCGATCTGCAGGGACGGGAACAGTTCTATACGCTGATGGAGGAATTGTCGGTCTATGCCCTTGAACGCTATCGTGCTTTGGTCTATGAGACACCAGGGTTCGAAAGTTTTTTCCGGGAGGCGACCCCCGTCAGCGAAATTGCTGAACTGAATATCGGGAGCCGTCCGGCAGCGCGTCGCAAGACCCAGAAAATCGAGGATTTACGGGCTATTCCCTGGGTGTTCAGCTGGGCCCAGTCGCGCATGATCCTACCGGGCTGGTATGGATTTGGCAGCGCGGTGGCGCGGTTTTGTGCAGTGCATGCCGAGGGGTGGGCGTACCTGCGTCGCATGCACCGTACCTGGCCTTTCCTGCAGGCCCTGCTTTCCAACATGGATATGGTGCTGGCCAAGACCGACCTGGTCATCGCCCAGCGCTATGCCCGTCTGGTCAGTGACGAAGCACTGCGCGAGGCCGTTTTCCACGAAATTCGCACCGAATTTGAATTGACGACCCATGCCCTGCGTGAAATCACCGGACAGAAAGAACTTCTGGAATCGAATCCGACGCTGGCCCGGAGTATCCGCGAACGGCGCCCCTACATGGATCCGCTCAACCATCTTCAGGTAGATCTGCTGCGTTCTTTCCGTGCGGGAGATGAAGGGGAAGCCGTGAAACGGGCCATTTACCTGACCATCAATGGGGTGGCGGCCGGGTTGCGTAACAGTGGTTGAGTCATCCGTAGCAGGCGATTCCCTCGCCATTGCCGTGCTGACCGGGGGCGTGAGTGCCGAACGCGACATTGCCATCGCCAGCGCCGTGCAGGTGGTGGCGGCATTGCGGCGCAGGGGTCAGCGGGTCCGGGTGGTGGACACGGCCCGGGGTTGGCTGACGCCGGCACAGGAAAAGGATTTGTTTGCCCAACAGGTGGGGATTCGTCATTCCGGGGAGCGTGTACTGTCGCGCGGAATTCCGTCCTGGTTGACACTGCCGGAGGATTTTTTTCCGGACCTGTGGTTTCTGGCGCTGCACGGGGGCGCAGGAGAAGATGGGCGGATCCAGGGGTTGCTGGAAATGACCGGCATTCCTTATACCGGCAGTGGCGTGTTGGGAAGTGCTCTGGCCATGGACAAGGATGTAAGCAAGCGCTTGCTTCGGGCGGCCGGGGTTCCTACCCCGGACTGGTTGATGGCCCCGGTGGAAAGTGGGGAGGTCGAAAGGGTGCTGGGATGGCCCGTCGTGGTCAAACCCAGCAAGCAGGGTTCGACGGTGGGCCTGTCGGTGGTGCACGCGCCGGAAGAGTTGCCCCGGGCGTTGGCCCTGGCTTTTCAGCATGATGACGAAGTCATGGTGGAACGTTTCATTCCGGGACGGGAACTGACCGGCCCGGTGTTGGGCGGTCAGGCATTGACGGTGGGGGAAATCGTCCTGCAGAAGGGAAATATTTTTGACTACGAGGCCAAGTACCAGCCGGGAGGTGCGCGGGAAGTTTTCCCCGCCGAACTCTCGTCTGCCCAGACGGCCGAGGTTCAACGTCTGTCCCTTCTGGCCCACTGCACCCTCAAGTTACAGGGGTATAGCCGGTCAGACTTCCGTCTCGATGCGGAGGGGCGGTTATGGTGTCTGGAAGTCAATACCCTGCCGGGTCTGACCGCGATGAGCCTGGTTCCTCAGGCGGCAGCGGCACAGGGCATTTCTTTCGACGGACTGGTGGATCAAATCTGTCAGCAGGCGCTTTCCAGAGCCTCGACGACCCGCAATGCTCCGTCAAAGCCGGTTTGATCCCGAATTTCGCGGAAGCAGGTGGGGCTGGTGAGATTGATTTCGGTCAGGTGGGTGCCGATGATGTCGAGCCCTGCCAGTAATACGCCGGCCTTGCGCAGAAATGGTCCGACTTCTTCGGCAATGCGCTGATCCGAGGAATCGAGTGGCCGGGCCACCCCTCGCCCCCCTGCCGCCAGATTACCCCGGGTTTCTCCCTGGGCGGGCAGACGGGCGAGACAGTAGGGCAAGGGTTCCCCTTGCACCATCAGGACGCGCTTGTCCCCTTCCCGAATGGCGGGAAGAAACTGTTGGGCCATGATGGTACGCGTTTCATTGCGAGTCAGGGTTTCCAGAATGACTGCAATGTTGGGGTCCTGCGCGGTCACGCGAAAGATTTCCCGTCCGCCCATGCCGTCCAGGGGTTTCAGGATGATGTCCCGGTGGCGTTCCAGGAAGATGCGAAAAGCCTTCTGGGTGCGGGCTACCAGGGTGGGGGGGCAAAGATGGGGAAACAGGGCCGTGGCCAACTTTTCGTTGTAATCGCGCAGGGCCCGAGGTCGGTTGAAAACCCGTGCGCCCTGCCCTTCTGCCACGTCCAGAAGATGCGTGGCAAAAAGGTATTCGGAATCCACCGGGGGGTCCTTGCGCATCAGCACCGCTGAAAAATCGCACAGTTTTCGGAAAGAGGCCGCGCTGCGTCGCGGGATCGGAATTCCCTGTGCAGGCGTATCGTCGAGGGGAAGGGTCCAGCCCTGAACCCAACCTTGATCGAGTTGCAGTCCGGCGGGTTCGATGGCAAAAAGGCGATGTCCCCGTTGGGCGGCGGCACGCATGATTTCAATGGTCGAATCCTTTTCAGGATTGAGTTGGTCCAGAGGGTCGATGAGAAAAGCCAGATCCATGGGGCAAGGTCCGTGCGTGAAGTCAGGAGGAGAAGCGGGGCGCCATCATTTCCAGTTCGCGCGCTGCAGCCAGCAGGGCCAGACGGGCGACTACTCCATAGGTATAGAAACGATTATGCGGGGCGTCCGGTTGGTGGGTACAGTCTGCGGACATGGCCGGGGTCTGGAAGGCCAGGGGAACGAAATGGGCTCCGGGTGCATTGAGATTCTCGTCGTTCCCTCGTCCGGTGTGAACCCGATAAAAGCCTCCCACCACGAAATGGTCGATCATGTAGACCACAGGCTCTGCCACGGCGTCCTCAACGGTTTCGAAGGTGGGTACCCCCTCCTGCAGCAACACCTCATGGACCTCCTGTCCTTCCTTGATGACAGCCATTTTATTGCGTTGGCGACGATTGAGTTGATCCAGTTCCCTGGGGTCCTTGATGGTCATGATGCCCATCCCGTAGGTTCCCGCATCGGCCTTGAGAATCACAAAAGGGTTTTCCTCGATGTCATATTCCCGGTATTTCTGACGAATTTTCTGGAGCAGGTCGGCAACCCGGGACTGGACTTCCTCCAGGCCGGTGCCTTGCGAGAAATCCACGCCGGAATGATGGTCGAAATAAGGGTCGATGAACCACGGATCGATTTGAATCAGGCGACAGAATTCTTCAGCGACCTGGCGATAGGCCGTAAAGTGAAGGGATTTGCGGCGCGTGCTCCAGCCGGCCCAGGGAGGGGGGACGATGGTTTGCGAAAGGTTTTTCAGCAGATCGGGAACACCGCCGGACAGATCATTGTTGAGCAGGATGGCGCAGGGGTCAAAGTTCTCCAGAACCAGGCGGTTGCCTCGGCGTTGAACAGGTTCCAGCAGCAGGGTCCCGCCCTGGGGTAGAGGCACCTCGGTGGGTTGGGCGAGATCGGGCAATAAACTGCCGATGCGCACGGTGAACCCAGCGCGCTGAAGGATGGACTTCAGGGATGAGATATTTTGCAGGTAATGGGAATTGCGCGTGTGATTTTCCGGAATGAGCAGGAACTGTCGGGTATCCGGACAGATTTTCTCCACTGCGCTCATGGCGGCCTGGACGCACAGGGCATCAAACGCCTTGTTCAGGTTGTTGAAACCGGCCGGGAACAGATTGGTGTCCACCGGTGCCAGTTTATACCCGGCGTTGCGCAGGTCCACGGAGGCGTAAAAGGGGGCGGAGTGTTCCTGCCATTGGTGCCTGAACCAATGTTCGATGCGGGGCATTGCGTCAAGAATCTGTTTTTCCAGGGTCAGCAGGGGACCCGTGAGGGCAGTTGTCAGATGGGGCACCATGGGCTCATTCCTAAGGTTTAGCCGACCCATTCTATCAGTGCGCCCGAGATGGTGCAGCAGAACGGTTGCAGGGAAGGGAGGACCTCCGGGGCGGAAACACCGAGAAAATTGCTCGGGAATCAAGGGGAAAGTTCCACGGTTGCGCGGGGTTATAAAGAGTACTATAATGGTACCCTATCCCGGGGGAATTCCTTCGGTGGAGGGTGAACAGCGGTATGATTCGCATCGGAAAACTGACAGACTACGGCATCCTCATTCTGACCCATATGGCGCAGGACGAGGCGCGCCTGTTCACGGCTCAGGAGGTTTCCCTGGCCGTGGGCGTGCCCTTGCCCACCACCACCAAATTGCTCAAAACCCTGGTGCATGGCAATCTGCTTGATTCCCAGCGCGGAACCAAGGGCGGTTATCTGTTGGCACGTCGCCCCGACCAGATCTCCATGGTGGATGTGGTGACCGCCCTGGAAGGGCCGGTGGGGTTGACCGACTGCGGAACCGCCCAGCATCCGGGCGATTGTCGGCGTTCCACTTCCTGCGCCATCAAGACCAACTGGCAGCGCATCAACCAGGCCGTGCATGACGCACTGGCGCAAGTGACTCTGGCGGAAATGCGTCTGCCCGCCGTTCACCCCATTCATCTACCGGCCTCTAGAGCCAATCTACAGCGAGTCTGATCATGAACTCCATTCCCAATACCTTGGAAGACCTGATTTCACAGGAGTACCGACACGGGTTCGAAACCGACATCGAAGCGGACGAGATTCCCAAGGGGTTGTCCGAGGACACGGTACGCTTGATTTCGGCGCGCAAGAACGAACCGGAGTTTCTTTTGGAGTGGCGCCTCGAGGCCTATCGTCGCTGGCTCAAAATGACACCGCCGACCTGGGCCAGTGTTCATTATCCGCCCATCGACTATCAGGACATCATCTACTACTCTGCACCCAAGTCACAGAAGGACGGACCCAAAAGTCTGGACGAAGTAGACCCTGAATTGCTCAAGACCTATGAAAAACTGGGAATTCCCTTGCACGAGCGGGCCATATTGGCAGGGGTGGCTGTGGATGCGGTGTTCGACAGTGTTTCCGTGGCGACTACCTTCAAGGACAAGTTGGCGGAAGTCGGCATCATTTTCTGTTCTTTTTCCGAAGCGGTGCAGCACCATCCCGAATTGGTGAAGCAGTATCTGGGCACGGTGGTCCCGGTACAGGACAACTTTTATGCGGCCTTGAATTCAGCCGTGTTCAGCGATGGTTCCTTCGTCTATATCCCGCCGGGCGTGCGTTGTCCCATGGAATTATCCACCTACTTCCGCATCAACGCAAAAAACACCGGACAGTTCGAACGTACCCTGATCATTGCAGATCGGGGTGCCTCGGTGAGTTACCTGGAGGGCTGTACGGCCCCCATGCGCGATGAAAACCAGTTGCATGCCGCCGTGGTGGAACTGGTGGCGCTGGAAGATGCCAAAATCAAGTACTCCACGGTACAGAACTGGTACCCGGGAGACAAGGAAGGGCGGGGCGGGATCTACAACTTTGTCACCAAGCGCGGCGATTGCCGGGGTGCGCGCGCCCACATCTCCTGGACACAGGTGGAAACCGGATCGGCCATTACCTGGAAATACCCCAGCGTGATTTTGCGTGGAGAGGACTCCGTGGGCGAGTTCTATTCTGTGGCCCTGACCAATCATCGCCAACAGGCGGATACGGGGACCAAAATGATCCATATCGGCAGGAATACCCGCAGCACCATCGTGTCCAAGGGGATTTCCGCGGGATTTGGACAACAGGCCTACCGCGGATTGGTTCGCATGGCCCGTTCGGCTACGGGAGCGCGTAACCATACGCAGTGCGATTCCCTGCTTCTGGGAGATCGTTGCCAAGCCCACACCTTTCCCTATATCGAAGTCAGAAACAATACGGCAACGGTGGAGCACGAGGCCTCCACTTCGCGGATCAGTGAGGATCAACTGTTTTTTTGCCGGCAGCGCGGCCTGTCGGCAGAGGATTCCGTGTCCATGATCGTCAATGGGTTTTGCAAGGAAGTCTTCAAGGAACTGCCCATGGAGTTCGCGGTGGAGGCACAGAAATTGCTCGGAGTCAGCCTCGAGGGCAGCGTGGGCTGAGACTTGCTCCAGGACACGGGTCAAATTCAATCATTTCGGAACGATGGAAACGCTATGTTAAGTATCAGGAATCTACAGGCATCGGTCGGCGACAAGCCAATTTTGAAGGGAATCAACCTGGACGTGAAGGCGGGTGAAGTGCATGCCATCATGGGACCGAACGGTTCAGGGAAAAGCACCCTGTCCAATGTGCTGGCGGGACGGGAAAATGCCACTGTCACGGGGGGCAGTGTGACCTATCAGGGCAAGGATTTGCTGGCACTGGCGGTGGAAGAGCGGGCACGGGAAGGCGTTTTTCTGGCTTTTCAGTATCCCGTGGAAATTCCCGGGGTGGGCAATGTCTATCTGCTCAAGGCTGCGCTCAATGCCCAGCGCAAGCATCGCGGGTTGCCTGAATTGGACGCCATGGATTTTCTGGCCCTGGTCAAGGACAAGATGAAGTTGATGGAGATGAACGAGTCGATGCTTTATCGCGCCGTCAATGAAGGTTTTTCCGGTGGCGAGAAAAAACGCAACGAAATTCTTCAGATGGTGGTACTGGAACCCTGTTTGGCCATTCTCGACGAAACCGATTCGGGTTTGGATATCGATGCCCTGAAAGTCGTGTCCCATGGGGTCAACAGTTTGCGCAGTCCTGATCGCGCCATGATTCTGGTGACTCACTACCAGCGCCTGCTGGATTACATCAAACCGGATTTCGTGCACGTACTGTCCGACGGACGCATCCAGCGTTCCGGCGGTCCTGAATTGGCCCTGGAACTGGAACGGGAAGGTTACGCCTGGGTCGGGGATGCAGGAAACGAGGGAGCGGTGACCCCATGAATCCGTTTCTCACCCAATGCCGTGCCAGTTTTGAGGCGCAAGCGACTCTGGAGGGGGCTGTCGGTCGGGAACGGCGTCAGGCGGAGTGGACCAGATTCGAAGCGCTGGGGTGGCCGACGACCCGCCTCGAAGACTGGAAATATACCGCCTTGTCGGGATTGGAGAAACTGTCCCTGCATTCCGCAGCCGAATCCCGGGAAGCGGGGAAGGATGGACCACCAGAGCTGACGCTGGAGGAGGTGCCCGCACCCCGTCTGGTTTTTGTGGATGGTCTGTTTCAGCCGGCCCTATCCATGCTTGAAGGGCTTCCAGAGGGTGTTCATCTGCGTTTCTGGTCCGAACTGGATGCGCTGGCGCGGGAACGGTTTGCGCAAAAGATGGTGCCTGCCCGTGCCCTGACCGCATTTGGCGCGCTCAACGGTGCCCTTGTTGCGGAGGGAATCTGGATTACGGTGGATGCAGGGTGTGCGCTGGAGATTCCGCTGCATCTGGTGAAAGTGAGCCAGACGGGACAACGCATGAGCCACGGGGCACTGTTGCTCGAAATGGGGGAAGACAGCGAGTTGGTCCTGCAGGAACACTGTGTGGGGAACACCGATCAACCGACGCACAGCAATTGGGTAACGGCTGTCGAACTGGCACCTCGGGCGCGTTTGACTCTGGTGAAGGTGCAAAAAGAAGGCATCCTGTCTTACCATACGGCTGCGCTGCATGCGCTGCAGCGCGCCGGGAGCCGCCTGCAGGTTTTCTCCTTTGCCTTGTCTGGCGCGCTGGGACGCAATGACATTACCCTGCGCCTGATCGAGCCCCACGCCGAGTGTGTTCTCAAAGGCGTGTATCGGGTGGCGGACCGTGCCCTGCAGGATTTTCACACCAGCATCGAACATGATTCCCCGCACTGTACCAGCGACGAGTGTTTCAAGGGCGTACTGGATGGCACGGGCAAGGCCGTGTTCAACGGGCGGGTCCGGGTGGCACTGGATGCCCAGAAAACAGCCTCACGCCAGTCAAACCACAACTTGTTGCTGTCAGACAAGGCCGAAGTCAATACCAAACCTCAACTGGAAATACTTGCAGATGACGTGCAGTGCAGCCACGGCACCACGGTGGGACAACTGGACGAGGAGCAGTGGTTCTATCTGCGTACGCGCGGGATTGCCGCAGATTTGGCCCGCACCCTGTTGATTCAGGCCTTTACCCTGGAAATTGCCGAAGCCATTCCTCACGCCGGCGTGCGTGCAGCGGTCCGGCGCTTGCTGGGTGGCACGGTTGAGGAGAATGGTCATGTTTGACCCCTATCTCTGGCGTCGTCAATTTCCCATTCTGGAGCGTAAAGTCCACAGGAAACCCTTGGTCTACCTGGATAATGCCGCCACGACTCAAAAGCCGCTCGCCGTGCTGGATGCGGAACGGTATTATTTTGAACACTTCAATGCCAATATCCACCGCGGTGTGCATGCGCTCAGCCAGGAAGCCAGCGAGGCCTTTGAAGGTGCCCGCGAGAAAATTCGCGCGTTTCTGGGGGCTGCGCACGTCGAAGAGATCATTTTCACCCGTGGTGCAACGGAGGCCATCAATCTGGTGGCTCAGACGTGGGGCCGCACCCATCTCGAGGCTGGCGACGAGATCCTGATCAGTGCGATGGAGCACCATGCCAACATCGTGCCCTGGCAAATGCTGTGTGAAATGACGGGTGCTCGGCTCAAGGTGATCCCCATGGATGAGCGCGGGGTCTTGTTGATGGATCGGGTGGATCAGTTGCTCACGGCGCGTACCCGCCTGGTGGGTATTACCCTGGTATCCAATGCGCTGGGGACCGTGAATCCTGTGGCCGAGATCATTCGCAAGGCACACGCAGCAGGCGCCAGGGTGCTGGTGGACGGGGCTCAGGCAGTGGCCCACGTGGCGGTGGACGTGGCGGCCCTGGGGTGTGATTTCTTTGTTTTTTCCGGGCATAAGTTATATGGTCCCACGGGGATCGGCGTCCTGTATGGAAAAAAGGAACTGCTCACGGCGATGCCCCCCTATCAGGGCGGAGGAGACATGATCTTGCAGGTCACCTTCGAGAAAACCACTTACAACCAGATTCCCTACAAGTTTGAGGCAGGGACGCCGCATATTTCCGGCGCCATCGGACTGGGGGCAGCCATCGACTTTGTTCAGTCCGTGGGGCTTGAGAACATTGCGGCCCATGAAGACTGGTTGCTTCAGGAGGCGACCGAGCGCGCCCGCCGGGTCAACGGCCTGCGTATCATCGGAACGGCGCCGGGCAAGGCCAGCATCCTGTCTTTCGTGCTGGAAGGCATTCATCCCCATGACATTGGAACCATCCTGGACAGCGAAGGGGTGGCCATCCGCAGCGGCCATCATTGCGCCATGCCGGTGATGGACTTTTTCAGCCTGCCTGCCACGGCACGGGCGTCCTTTGCCTTGTATAACACGCTCGAGGAGGTCGAGAGTCTGTTCCGGGCGATCGAGCGGGTGCAAAAACTATTCCTGGGTTGAGAGGGTCTCATGAGTGATTTGCGTGATCTGTATCAGGAAGTGATCTTTGATCATAACCGCCATCCCCGTAATTTTGGTCCGTTACCGGGCGCCAATCGTCATGCCGATGGCTTTAATGCATTGTGCGGGGATAAGTTGTCCCTCAATCTGAAAGTCGAGGACGGCATCATCCAGGAAGCCCGTTTCGAGGGCTCCGGTTGTGCCATTTCCACGGCTTCGGCCTCGCTCATGACCGAGGCCCTCAAGGGGCGCCGTGAAACCGAGGTGGCAGAACTCTTCGAAGGCTTTCATCACATGGTCAAGGGGGAGCCTTATACCGTGGAGATGGGCAAGTTGGCCGTTCTGGCGGGGGTGAGCGAATTTCCGGCGCGCGTGAAATGTGCCACTCTGGCTTGGCATACCCTGAATGCAGCGTTGCATCAGGCCGATCAACCGGTTTCAACGGAGTAGATCATGTCAGCGATGGAATGGTTAAATCAGGAAGAGCCTCAGCCCCAACCCCCAGCGGCCAAGGAGTCCACGAGGCGTTATATCTCCGTGGGACGTCAACCCTCTCCCGAACCGCCCACTGTTCCCGTGGAAGAGGCCATTGCGGCGGGTTTTCCGGGAATGGAGGCCAGTGACGTACCCAAACCTGCACCGGCTCCCGAATTTTCCAGGGACGAGTTGGAGGAAATGGTCATTGCGGCCTTGCGGACCGTTTTCGATCCCGAAATTCCCGTCAATATCTACGATTTGGGGTTGATTTACGGTTTGACCATCGATCCCCAGCGGGCGCATGTGGATGTTCGAATGACCTTGACTGCGCCGGGCTGCCCCGTGGCTCAAACCTTTCCGGGGGAAGTGGAACAACGGATGGTGGAAGTACCGGGGATCGATTCGGCCCACGTGGAATTGGTCTGGGACCCTCCCTGGACACGGGAACGGATGAGTGAGTCCGTGCTGCTGACGCTGGGCATGCTCTGAGCGGACCGAACTATTCCCGGTAGGCCATTGATCCAGGAAAAATAGGCAGATCGCCTCGCGCTTTTTGAAAGAGAGATGCGTGCCATCGTGGGGCATCATGATCCTTTCCAGGGAGCGATCGGATCATGGCTTTTACCTGTGTCTACAGCCGGGCTTTGTGGGGCGCAGAAACCCCGCTGGTAAGGGTGGAGGTCCACCTGTCCGGCGGGTTGCCTCAGTTTAATCTGGTGGGTTTGCCCGAGGCAGAGGTACGCGAGAGTCGGGATCGTGTGCGTGCCGCCTTGAACCACTGCGGTTTCGGCTTTCCTCTCCAGCGGGTGACGGTCAACTTGGCTCCCGCCGAACTTCCCAAGCACTCCAGCCGTTACGATCTGCCCATTGCCATAGGGATTCTGGCCGCTTCCCATCATTTACCCCATGCCCTGCTTGAAAATTGGGAGTTTGCCGGAGAGTTGGGATTGAATGGCGGCCTGTGCGCCATTCATGGGGCCTTACCCATGGCGGTGGCCGTCGCGCAGGCGGGACACTGGTTGATGGTGGCGCGAGCTTCGGCACCCGAGGCGGTGCATGGTCATCCTGACGGGGTATATGGGGCTACCCATCTGCGCGAAGCCTGGGATCATCTGACCGGATGTTCCTTATTGCCCCCTGCCCACCTGGAGTCACAGGAAACACGTGAGGTCATGCCGGATATCGATCTGGCTCAGATTCGTGGACAGGCACAGGCGAAAAGGGTACTGGAAATTGCTGCGGGAGGACGTCACCATCTGTTGTTGGTGGGGCCTCCGGGGGTCGGGAAGTCCCTGTTGGCACGTTGTCTTCCGGGCATTTGTACGCCCATGACAGAAACGGAGGCATTGGCTCTGGCCGCCATTCGAGCCGCACATCGTGAAACTGTCGATCCCATTCTCTGGCGCATCCGCCCTTTCCGCCACCCACATCATTCCGTGACAACGGCTGCCTTGATGGGGGGGGGACAGGGGACACACCTCCATCCTGGAGAGGTTTCCCTGGCTCATGGAGGAACACTGCACCTGGATGAGTTGGGCGAGTTTCCGACTCATTTGCTGGATATGTTGCGCGAACCCCTCGAGTCTGGTCAGGTTGCGGTATCCCGAGCAGCGCATAAGGTCATTTATCCCGCGCGCTTTCAACTGGTGGGCGCCATGAATCCTTGTCCCTGTGGCTATCGTGGTCATCCTGCGGGGCGGTGCCGGTGTACCCAGCCTCAACTGGAACGCTACACGCGTCGCCTGTCCGGCCCCTTTCTCGACCGAATCGACCTGCAGTGGGAATTACCCTCGCTCACGGCGGAAGAACTGATGGCGGAATCCCAGGGAGAATCCAGCAAAATAGTACGCCAGCGTGTCATTTCGGCTCAGGAACGTCAGCAGGAACGTCAGGGCATGACCAATGAAAGTTTGGGGAGTGATGCCCTGCATCGCGTTGCTCCCTTATCCGCCCAGGCCAGGAAATTATTGTTGCGTGCCGCCGATCACTACGAACTCAGTGTGCGGGCCGTGCATCGTGTGTGGCGCGTGGCCCGCACCATTGCAGATCTGGGTACGGAGGAGAGCGTATCTGAAAGCGCCATTGCCGAGGCATTGCATTACCGGACCGGTTTCAGAAAATTGGATTCCTCAACCTGAGCCGAAGCATCCGCGACATGTCTCTCAATAGCGACTACTTTTCCTGCTGCGCTTCCCAGGTGGCCACTTTGGCTTCCAACTCGTTCAATTTTTCCCGGGTGCGCGCCAGTATCTGGGTCTGACGGTCAAATTCTTCACGCGTCACCAAATCTGCTTTTGCCAGGAGGCTGCTCAGCAGGGCGCGGGTATTCTTCTCCACATCGGCGACGGGCGTCCTCGCAACCAGTTCGGAGATTTTCCTGGTGAATTCGTCGATCAATGTATGGGGGTCCATGGGTATATTCCTGCAGGATGGGTGTGAGAGCATTCTATCCAATTTTTGTTCATGGGTTTTTGTCGTTTTCCATTTCTGTTTGGGGATGCTCCAAACTGGAACGCTTCGGGTCAGGGATGCACTTGTTTGGTGCATTGATCGGTCGTTCTGGCGGTCATATGCCCTATAAAAATGAAATTCTTGGGGAATTCGTGGTTGGCACGATCTGTGCTTAATGTGATGCGAGTTGTTGGAAAGGATTGATCAGGATTTCATGCGTTGGTTCGTTTTTTTGATGAATTCTTTGTATCGATATTCTTATGATGAGCACCCTAATGTCACTGATCCAAACCCCTAAGGAGAAAACCTCATGAAAGCCCCCCTGCCCTTCCCCCTCAAAGTGACCTCCTGTCTTTTGATGATGGGGATGATGACGGCTGCCAATGCAAAGGAAGATGAAACCAACGCAGAGCCGGAAATGACCATTGCCAAGTTGTTCAAGGCCTCCAGCATCGATGTCTCCGGTTATCTGGATGCCGGGTACATCGGCCACAACCAGATGCCTGATCCCAACGTTCAGGTATTTGATACCGCCAAAAATTCCTTCAGTCTCAACCAGGCCTCCATCACCATGTCTCAAACCCCCAAGCAGGGCATGGGCTGGCTGGTGGATCTGATCGCCGGGAGCAACGCGGGTTACCTGTGTTCCTACGGCGCCTGCTCCGGGAACAATCTCAACCCCTACAATTCCACCATGGGGTCGGGGGGGAACTTTGATCCCACCCAGGCGTATATGCAATATGCCACCGGTCCCTGGACCCTGATCGGCGGGAAGTTCAATTCCATGTCGGGCGTTGAAGTCCCCAACAGTGTGGCGGATACCAACATTACCCGTTCCATCCTCTATGGCCACAGCCCCTTTACCCATACGGGGGTACGCGCCGTGAACGCGCTGACGGATGCGACCACCGTGACCATGGGGGTCAACAACGGGTGGGATCAAGTGACGGGCATGACCTCTTCGAAGACTGCGGAATTTGCCATCAACGAAGCCTTTACCAAGGATACTTCGCTGTTGTTCGATGTATACAGCGGGGCTGAAACGGTGCCCACCTCCCTCGACTGGGCGGGGATCATTCCGGCGGGAACCATTACCAACATGTATACGGCCAATGCCGGGACTCCTTTTTCCGGAATCAGAAGCGGCAATCGCACCTTGCTGGATATGGTTTTCACGTCTAATCTGACGCAGTCCCTGACGTTCATTCTCAATGCAGATCATTCCAGTCAGCAGAATGTGGTGATCGGCGCCACCAACAATCAGGTGGGGACAGAGGTTTACTGGGGGCTAGCAGCCTATCTGAATTATCAGATCAACGAACAATACCGGGTATCATTCCGGGCGGAACAATTGAAGGATGAGTCCGGGGTTGCCGTGGCGGCCCCAGGAACACTGCCGGGTCCCGATACGGTGCGGGAAGCGACCCTGACTCTGGGGTATGCGCCGGTCAAAGACTTTGAACTGCGGGCCGAACTGCGGGGAGACCGTGCGAGCCAGGGCATCTTTGCTTCGTCCAATGGAACACTGTACCAGAGCATGGTGACCTATGGGTTGCAGGGCATTTACAAGTTTTAACCAATCGAAAATTCAAAATGAGGAGAGATCATGAAACTCGTGACTGCAATCATCAAACCTTTCAAGTTGGATGAGGTGCGGGAAGCCCTGAGTGCCATTGGCGTACAGGGGATCACCGTTACCGAAGTGAAAGGGTTTGGACGGCAAAAGGGACATACCGAGTTGTATCGGGGCGCTGAATACGTGGTAGATTTTCTGCCCAAGGTCAAGCTGGAAGCGGCCATCAAGACCGAGTTACTGGAGCAGGTCATCGAGGCCATCGAAAAGTCGGCTACCACGGGCAAGATCGGCGATGGAAAGATCTTTGTATACGATTTGGAACATGTGGTGCGAATCCGGACCGGTGAAACCGGCTCGGACGCCCTGTGAGGAGAATGAACATGAATGCACGATGGAAAACATTGAAAGCAGCCGCTCTGGCGCTGTCCCTGAGTTTGGGGACTGTGACCGTAATGGCCGATGACATGGCAACTCCGCCAACCCCCGCGCCAGCAGTTTCGGCTCCCGCTGCTCCCGCCGCCGCTGATGCTACCCCGGCACCCGCAGCGCCGGCTGCTGCGGCCCCGGCAGCGCCCACGGCCCCCTTTCTGGTGGGGTTTGACAAAATCGATTCCGGGGCTACGGCCTGGATGCTGACGTCCACGGCATTGGTCCTGTTCATGACCATTCCGGGTCTGGCTCTGTTTTATGGTGGGATGGTTCGCAAAAAGAACGTGCTGGCCACCCTGATGCAGAGTTTTGCCATCTGTGCCCTGGTGACGGTGTTGTGGGTCGTGGCAGGCTACAGTCTGGCCTTCATGCCTGGAACGCCCTGGCTCGGGGGCATGGGGCGCTTCCTGCTGGATGGCATGCTGTATCAGAATGAGGCCAAGAAGGTGATGGTGCACCATGCTGCCACATCTATTCCGGAATCGGTCTACATGATGTTCCAGATGACTTTTGCCATCATTACGCCTGCATTGATTGCCGGGGCCTTTGCCGAACGCATGAAGTTCTCTGCCATGATGGTGTTCATCACACTTTGGTCGTTGCTGGTGTATTCCCCGATCGCGCATTGGGTCTGGGAGCCGGGAGGCTGGCTGGCGGGCAAAGGCGTGTTGGACTTTGCCGGGGGCACGGTGGTGCACATCAATGCCGGGGTCGCGGGTCTGGCGGCAGCGTTGGTATTGGGCAAACGGGTGGGCTATGGCAAGGAACCCATGGCACCCCATAATCTGGTACTGACGCTGGTGGGTGCCTCCATGTTGTGGGTGGGCTGGTTCGGTTTCAACGCCGGTTCTGCGGTGGCGGCCGATGGTCGTGCCGGGATGGCCATGGTGGTGACTCAGGTCGCTACAGCGGTGGCGGCTCTGTCCTGGATGTTTGCCGAATGGCTGACCAAGGGCAAACCCAGCGTTCTGGGTATTGCTTCCGGGGCTGTGGCCGGGTTGGTGGCCATTACGCCAGCCTCCGGTTTCGTGGCCACGGGCGGAGCCATCGCCATCGGACTGGCGGCAGGCGTGATCTGTTTCTGGGCCGCCACCAGTTTGAAACATATGCTGGGTTACGATGATTCCCTGGATGCCTTCGGCGTGCATGGCATCGGCGGGATCGTGGGAGCCTTGCTGACCGGGGTCTTCAATGTCAAGGAAATCAGTGCCATGGATGGCAGCCTGGCGACCCAGGCTTTGGGTGTCGGCGTGACGGTGGTCTACGGATTCGTGGTCTCCTTCGTTCTGCTCAAGGTCATCGACATGGTCATGGGGTTGCGTGTCAGTGAAGAAGAAGAACGTGAAGGACTGGATCTGGTCCTGCATGGCGAACGTATCGAATAGCCTTTCCTCTCTCCGTCAGGGAATTGGGGCACCTCCGGGTGCCTCTTTTTTTATGACCAAACTGTTGCAATTTGTATCTTGATGTGCGTCAATACTTTCCCAACGCAGAAGGGGGAGGAAAAGGTTTTTACCCGTTTTAGCGTGATTTTTACAAAAAAATATGACGAGGAAAAACCATGACATTCATCAGCAAGAATCCGCGAAGTTATTTCAGTCTGTTTGCCGCCGTCCTGTACCTGGGGGCAGGTACCCTGGCCCAGGCCAAGGAGGAAGAATCGGATGCGGAACCTGAAGTGAGTTTGGGCAAGTTGTTCAAGAAAGCCAATATCGAAGTGAAAGGTTACCTGGACATGGGCTACATGGCGCACTCGCAAACGCCGGATCCCAGCGTGCAGGTGTTTGATACCACCAAGAATTCCTTTGCCCTGAATCAGGCATCGGTCACGATTTCCAAGTTGCCGACCCAGGGGATTGGCGGGTTGGTCAATCTGACGGCGGGCTCCAATGCCGGGGTCATTTGTTCCTATGGGGCCTGTTCCGGAAATAATCTCAACCCAAACAACACCACCGCAGGCAGTGGGGGGTTTTTCGACCTGACCCAGGCGTTCATGCAGTATGCCAAGAACGCCTGGACGGTGATGGGTGGGAAATATACCACCCTGGCCGGGGTGGAATACATTGACAGCGGTGCGGATACCAACATCACCCGTTCCATCCTCTTTGGCAAGATTCCCTTTACGCATACGGGGGTGCGTGCCATCAACAATGTGACCGAAGCCACGACCCTGACCATGGGGGTGAATAACGGCTGGGACCAGGTGACGGGGATGACGGCTTCCAAGACGGTGGAACTGGCATTGAACGAGGCCTTCACCAAGGACACGTCTCTGCTCTTCGACGTTTATAGTGGAGATGAAACAGTGCTGGCTCCTGCCACGGCGGGGGTCAATGCCAACAACATGTTCACCACCAATACCTTTACGGCGTACGGTGGGGCCAATGCTCGGGCGGGGAATCGCACCTTGCTGGACATGGTCTTCACCACCAATCTGACCCAGTCCCTGACCTTCATCCTGAATGCGGACCACGCGTCTCAACAGAATGAAATCATCGGACTCAATCAGGTGGGGACGGAAACCTATTGGGGGGTGGCCGGGTACCTGAACTATCAGATCAATGAGCAGTATCGGGTCTCCTTCCGGGCTGAGGAAGTGCGGGACAATTCGGGCGCTGCTCTGGCGACGGGCATCGATACGGGCGGCTATGGCGTGCTGGTCGGACCGAATACGGTGCGCGAAGCGACGCTGACCCTGGGGTATGCCCCCGTCAAGTCGTTTGAGTTGCGCGGCGAAATTCGGGAGGATCGTGCCGACAAGGGATTGTTTGCGGAATCCAACGGAATTCTCTCACAATCCATGACCACCTACGGTCTGCAAGGCATCTACAAGTTCTAGGGAACTCGCTGGGTGGCTTCGGGGCACCCCTCGGGGTGCCTTTTTGTCGCCTTGACGGGCATGGTAGACTGTGCGTCTATGAAAGATACGACCGCACAACTCCACACTTTGCTTTCTCAACGCATTCTGATGCTGGATGGGGCCATGGGCACCATGATCCAGCGACATCGTCTGAGCGAAGAAGATTACCGGGGGACACGTTTCAAGGATTTTCCTCATGATCTGAAGGGAAACAACGATCTTCTGGTTCTGACCCAGCCGCACATCATTCAGGGGATTCATCAGGCCTATCTGGATGCTGGCGCGGATATCCTCGAGACCAACACCTTCAACGCCAATGCCATCTCCCTGGCAGACTACCATATGGCGGACCTGGTGACTGAAATCAATCTCGAGGCCGCCCGGATGGCGAAGAGATTGGCTGATGAGGCCACTTGCCGCAATCCGGCCAAACCCCGTTTCGTGGCGGGGGTACTGGGGCCGACCACCCGTACGGCGTCCATTTCGCCGGATGTGAATGATCCGGGTTACCGCAATGTAGACTTCGATACGCTGAACATCGCCTATGGGGAAGCCATCGAAGCACTGGTGGCGGGAGGCGTGGACATCTTGTTGGTGGAGACGGTGTTCGATACCCTCAATGCCAAGGCGGCCCTTTTTGCCATTGAATCCTTTTTTGAACGCACGGGACGACGTTTGCCCGTGATGATTTCCGGGACCATTACCGACCAGAGCGGGCGCACCCTGACCGGGCAGACCACGGAAGCCTTCTGGAATTCGCTGTCTCATGTCCGACCTCTTTCCATCGGTCTGAATTGTGCTCTGGGGGCCGCGCTCATGCGCCCCTATATCGAGGAATTGGCGCGGGTGGCAAACACCTATGTGAGTGCCCACCCCAACGCGGGGTTGCCCAATCCCTTGGCTGAATCGGGGTACGATGAGGGTCCTGCGGAAACAGCGGCTCTGCTCAGGGAGTTTGCCGAATCGGGCTTCATCAATATCGTGGGAGGCTGTTGCGGGACGACCCCTGCCCATATCCAGGCAATTGCCGAAGCGGTCCGGGAGATTCCTCCGCGCCAGATCCCCGATGTTCCACGGGAAACACGCTTGTCCGGACTGGAGCCCTTCAATATCGGGGAGGACAGCCTCTTCGTGAACGTCGGGGAGCGCACCAACGTGACGGGATCCCGCGCCTTTGCACGTCAGATCCTGGCCGGGAAGTTCACCGAGGCCCTGGGGGTGGCGCGTGCTCAGGTGGAAAGCGGTGCCCAGATCATCGATATCAACATGGACGAAGCCATGCTCGATGCGCCGGCGGCCATGCAGCGCTTCCTCCATCTGGTGGCTTCCGAACCGGACATTGCCAGGGTTCCGGTGATGATCGATTCTTCCGACTGGCGTGTGATCGAAGCCGGGCTGAAATGTGTGCAGGGCAAGTCCATCGTCAACTCCATCAGCCTCAAGGAAGGGGAGGCGGAGTTTCTGCACCGTGCCACCCTGGTGCGGCGTTATGGCGCGGCAGCCATCGTGATGGCCTTCGATGAACAGGGGCAGGCGGATACCCAGGCACGTAAAGTGGAGATCTGCACGCGCTCCTACCGTTTGTTGACCGAAAAACTGGATTTCCCCCCCGAAGATATCCTGTTTGATCCCAATATTTTTGCCGTCGCCACGGGAATCGAGGAACATGACAACTACGCGGTGGACTTCATCGAGGCCACGCGCCAGATTCGGGATACCCTGCCTTACGCCAAGGTCAGTGGCGGCGTTTCCAATGTGAGTTTCTCCTTTCGCGGCAACGAAACAGTGCGGGAAGCCATTCATACGGCTTTTCTGTACCACGCGGTGCAGGCCGGAATGTCCATGGGGATCGTCAATGCGGGACAGTTGGGGGTTTATGCCGAGATTGAGCCGAACCTGCTGACGCATGTGGAAGACGTCATCCTCAACCGGCGCCCCGATGCCGGTGAACGTTTGGTGGCTTTTGCCACCCAGGTCAAGGATGCCGGACTCAAGACTGTCCAGGAAGACCTGGCCTGGCGTCAGGCACCCGTGCACGAACGTCTGACCCATGCGCTGGTCAAGGGCATCAATACCTACATCGTGGAGGATACGGAGGAAGCGCGCCAAGTGGCTGAACGTCCGATCCATGTGATCGAAGGTCCTCTGATGGACGGCATGAATGTGGTGGGCGACCTGTTTGGGGCAGGCAAGATGTTCCTGCCCCAGGTGGTGAAATCGGCGCGGGTGATGAAACAGGCCGTGGCCCATCTGATTCCCTTCATCGAAGCGGAGAAAAGTGCCGGTTCCCAGGCCAAGGGGCGCATCCTGCTGGCCACGGTCAAGGGGGATGTGCATGACATCGGAAAGAACATCGTGGCCGTGGTCTTGCAGTGCAACAACTTTGAAGTCATCAACATGGGTGTGATGGTGCCTTGCGAGCGCATTTTGGAAACAGCGCGCACGGAAAGAGCGGACATCATTGGTCTGTCCGGGTTGATTACCCCTTCGTTGGAGGAGATGGCGCATGTGGCCCGCGAGATGCAGCGTACCGGATTCACCCTTCCCTTGCTGATTGGCGGTGCCACCACGTCGCGCGTCCACACGGCGGTCAAGATCGAACCCCATTACCAGGGGGTGACGGTGTATGTGCCCGATGCTTCGCGCGCAGTGGGAGTCTGCACCCAACTCATCAGTGAAGGATTGAAGGAAACGTACATCCGGGAGATCAAGGCAGACATGGCGCGGATTCGAACCCAGCATGAAGCCAAAAAAGGGACCGGTCCCCTTCTCTCCCTGGCACAGGCACGGCAACGCGGACAGAAGTTCGACTGGGTGGCCGCCGCCCCTCCCCGCCCGACCTTCCTGGGGGTACGCGAGTTGCGCGATTACCCTCTGGATGCGTTGGTTCCCTACATCGATTGGACCCCTTTTTTCCAAACCTGGGAGTTGAGCGGGCGTTATCCGGCCATCCTGGAAGATTCCGTGGTGGGAGAAACGGCTCGTCAACTCTTTGCCGATGCCCAGGAACTATTGGCGCAACTCCTCGGGCAAAAACTTCTGACGGCCCACGGAGTGGTGGGGTTTTTTCCGGCGGCTGCCGCAGACAACGGGGACGACCTGCTCATCTATACGGATGACTCGCGCACGGCAGTGCGCACCGTTCTGCACCATCTTCGTCAACAGAACGAGAAGCCGTCGGATCGGCACAATCAGTGTTTGACGGATTTTGTGGCACCCGCCTCGACGGGCGTGGCGGATTACATCGGCGCTTTTGCGGTCACTGCCGGACAGGGGATCGAGGAACGTCTGGCTGAATATGAAGCGGCGCATGACGACTACAATGCCATTCTTCTCAAGGCATTGGCGGATCGTCTGGCGGAAGCCTTTGCCGAAGCGCTGCATGCGCGGGTCCGACGTGAATGGTGGGGGTACGCCGCAGGCGAGAACCTGACCCATGACGCGTTGATTGCCGAGCGCTATCGCGGTATTCGCCCCGCGCCGGGTTACCCGGCCTGCCCCGACCATACGGAAAAAGCCATCCTTTTCGATCTTCTGCAGGTTACCGAGCGCACCGGGATCTGTTTGACGGAGAGTTATGCCATGTTGCCCACGGCGGCCGTGAGCGGGTTTTATTTCTCTCATCCGGACAGCGTCTACTTTGCGGTGGGCAAGATCGGGCGTGATCAGGTGGAGGACTACGCCCGGCGCAAGGGTTGGACATTGGAACAGGCGGAATACTGGCTGGCCCCCCAACTGGCTTATACGCCAGCCCGTTGAGTGGAGGGCGCCGACATGCATATCCATATTCTCGGTATTTGTGGCACTTTCATGGGCGGGGTGGCCGTGCTGGCCAAGGCTGCAGGGCATCGGGTCACGGGGTGCGACGCCCAGGTTTACCCGCCCATGAGTACCCAGTTGCACGCTCAGGGGATCGGGTTGAGTGAAGGTTTCGGGACGGAACAACTCGCCTTGGAACCGGATCTGTTTGTGGTTGGGAATGTGGTGACGCGCGGCAATCCGCTCATGGAGGCCATTCTGGATCAGGGGCTTCCCTACGTTTCCGGGCCGGAATGGCTGGCACAGCAGGTGCTCGATTCCTGCCGGGTCATCGCCGTGGCGGGTACCCATGGCAAGACCACCACCACGGCACTGGTGACCTGGTTGCTGGAGAAGGCGGACTTGCATCCGGGGTTTTTGATCGGCGGGGTGCCGGGCAACTTTGAAGCATCGGCGCGTTTGCCCCGGCACTGGAGGTCGGGTCGGGTGGCGCGGGCAGAGCGTCCCTGGTTCGTGATCGAAGCGGACGAGTATGACACGGCTTTTTTCGACAAACGGTCCAAGTTTGTCCATTATCGTCCCGAGGTTCTGTTGCTGAACAATCTGGAATATGACCATGCGGACATTTTTCCGGATCTTGCGTCGATCGTGACGCAGTTCCATCATCTGGTGCGGACCGTGCCGAGTTCGGGGATGATCGTGGTGAATGCGCAGGATGGGGCATTGGCACAGGTGCTCGAGCGGGGGTGCTGGACCCCCACGGTATCCTTTGGTTCAAAGGGAGACTGGTCCCTGGATTCCTGCGATCCCCTGGGTCAATTGACGATCCGGGAAGGTACGCGGGTGCGCGCGCGGACGACTCATTGGCCACTGTTGGGTGAACACAACCGGATGAATGCCCTGGGGGCCTTGCTGGCCGCAAGGCAGGCCGGAGTTCCTCTGGAGGAAGGGGTCCTTGCCCTCGAACGATTCGAGGGCGTGAAGCGTCGCCTCGAAATCAAGGGGGTGGTGAATGGCGTAACCGTCTATGATGACTTTGCCCACCATCCTACGGCCATCGCTACCACGCTGCAGGGGTTGCACCAGCGCCTGGGGTCGACCGGGGGACGTATCCTGGCCCTCATCGAGCCACGTTCCAATACCATGAAGATGGGGGTATGGTCGGATCGACTGGCCGAGAGCCTGAGCCTGGCAGATCGGGTCTATGGCTATGACCACCACCTGGGCTGGGATTTGCCCACGGCTCTTCGGCCCCTGGGCACGCGTGCCCAGGTTTTCACGCATCTGCCTGCTCTGGTGGCGGCAGTGGTTGCGGAAGCGAACACGGGGGATGCCATCGTGACGATGAGTAATGGCGCTTTTGGGGGGGTTCATGACCTCCTGTTACGGGCATTGGCATAAGGGAGTGTGCGCAGGATGGGTTATGTGGTGTACGAAGACGGTGGGGAAATCAGGTTCGGGACTGTCCTGGCGGAATCTGACAGCACGTTGCAGGTGGAAGCCCCACACGGTAAACGCAGCAAGATCAAGAGTGCGGGGGTGCTGCTGCGCTTTACCCAACCAGAGCCCAGGATACTGATCCAGGAGGCTGAAGTTCTCCAGAAAACGATTGATGTCGACCTGCTCTGGTCGGCGTGTCCTCCGGAATCGGAATGGCATTTCTCGGCGCTGGCGCGGGAGTATCAGGGGCATGAGCCCAGCGTACTGGAGCAAGTGGCCGTACTGTTTCGCCTGCAGGCGGCGCCGATCTATTTTCATCGGCGCCAGCGGGGTCATTTTCGTGTGGCTGCGCCGGAAACTCTCAAGGCGGCACTGGCAGGTCTGGAACGCCGTCGTCTTCAGGATCAGCAAAAGGCTGAGGCGCTGGAGGCATTGGCGGCGGGACGTTGTCCGGATTGGCTGGTACATGAACTCCCTGCCCTGCTCTATCGTCCGGACAAGAACACGTTGGCGTACAAGACCCTGGAAGCCGCCAGTTCGATGCTGAAAAAGTCTCCTGCCCAGGTGTTGGCGCAATGTGGGGTCATTGGTGGTAGCCGTGCCTGGCACGAGGGGCGTTTCGAATTCGAGTATTTCGGACCCTGGTCCGCGGATTCGGATTTTCCGATGCTGGAGGAGCAGGACTGGCCTTGCTACGAGGTGCCTGCCTTCAGCATCGACGATGCCTTTACGACAGAAATCGACGATGCGTTCAGTCTCCGGTCAGTGGATCCGGCGCATTGGGAAGTGGGCATTCACATCGCGGCACCCGGCCTCCGGTTTGGTCCCGATAGTGCCATGGCTGAACAGGCACGGGCACGTTTGAGTACGGTGTACATGCCGGGGCGAAAAATTTCCATGTTGCCGGAACGGGTGATTACCCGCTGTTCCCTCGACGAGGGCCAGGAGCGCCCGGTACTCTCCTTGATGCTGCAGGTGCACAAGGAAACCCTGGCGGTGGTGGCGCGACGTTCCCTGATTCAGCGAATCAGGATCGGGGCCAATTTGCGTCTGCATGAATTGGAGGCCCGGTGGGATGAGGAAGCGCTGGACGGGCAGGAAATCCCGCACCTGGCGGATCTGAAAATTTTGCGGGGATTGGCAGAACGGCTGGCGGAAGCACGCGGGGCCAGGGAACGCCCCACGCCTCAATATCATGATTATACTTTCGTGGTGGAAGGGGAGCATGTGGACATTTATCCGCGTCCACGGGGTGCCCCCTTGGACGAACTGGTGGCGGAACTGATGATCGAGGTCAATCGTCATTGGGCGGGTCAATTGGTGGAAGCCGGTTGGTTGGGTTTGTTTCGGGTGCAGGGACAGGGACGCACCGGCATGTCCGTGGATCCGGCGCCACATCTGGGGCTGGGGCTGAATCATTATGCCTGGTGCAGTTCTCCCTTGCGTCGTTACCCGGATCTGGTCAACCAGTGGCAATTGATCCGCCTGTTCCAGCAGTTGGATCCGGCGCTGACCGATCGAGTTCGTCTGCGCGATGAAAGCCTGTCCTTTGAACGGGCCTATGAAGCCTATCAGGATTTTCAGCGCCAGATGGAGCGCTACTGGAGTCTGCGCTGGCTGGAACAGGAGACCGTGACGACTTGTCGTGCACGTCTGCTGCGCGAGGGCGCGGCTCGCCTCGAGGGCTTGCCGCTGGTGGTCAAGGTTCCCGGGGCAGCGGCATGGGGGGCAGGAACGGACGTTGAACTGGCCATCCGGTCCATCGACCTGTGGGCCATTGAACTGCATTGTGAACTGTTATCGGCGGAACCGACGGTTACCCCATGAAATCCGGGCGGGTTCCAGGGTTGGCTTCCGGTATTTCTTCCTACCGTTCTCCCTGGGTTGCAGCGGTGGTCGTTTCCCTCCTGATCCATGGGTTGCTCTTGCTCTGGATCAGGTTTTCCGGGCTGACCTGGCGCTTGCCTTCCCCGCTCCTGCCCATGACCGTGGATCTGGAGGCAGGTCCGGCTCCTGCGACGATTCCTCGGCCACCCGAACTCCCGGTCTCTCCCAAGGCCTCCCCTCCTTCCCCCGTGCCGCAGAAAGTTTCAGCGCCTTCCTCTTCGCCAGAGCCAGCCTCACCGGACGTTCCTGCGACCCCTGATCACACGCAGACAGCCTCGAAGCCGGCGGATTTGGTTCCTCAGTCTGCCGCCGGGTTTCCTGACGCTTCGTCAAACTCCCTGGTCTGGCGGAGTTTGAGCATGGCCCACGGGTTGGTCCAGGACCCCTGGGCGGGGAAACGGGTTCGTACGCTCGATTCAGGGACCCGGGAGGGTGAATGGCAGGCTTACGAAGAGGCTTTCACGACCAAGGTGGCCGAAGTGGGGGGCTTGAATTATCCCCCGCCCGAGCAGGGTCAGCCACTCTCCGGGAGTGTGGGGGTGGAAACCGTGCTCAACGCAGATGGTACTGTGGCTTCTGTGGACATACGGCGCAGTTCCGGGCACAGCGCCCTGGACCAGGCCGCATTGCGGATCGTGCGCATGGCGGCACCTTTTCAACCCTTCACGGCGACCATGCGGGCGCAGACCGACCTGATCCGCATCACCCGCACGTTCAATTTTGTGCGGGCTGGGGAACCGTTGCGCAGCCAATAGGCGTGGATTCCTTTCAGGCGGGTTGGGGCACCATGCCCTGATGGCGCAGGAGAGCATCCAGTTGGGGAGGGCGACCCCGGAAGGCGATGAAGGAGTCGAGTGCCGGGCGACTGCTGCCCTGGGCCAGGATCTCGTTCTGAAAACGCCGTCCGATCTCGGGGTTGAATACGCCACTTTCCTCGAACAGGGCATAAGCATCCGCAGAGAGTACTTCGGCCCACTTGTAACTGTAATAGCCTGCCGCATAGCCGCCCGCAAAGATATGCGAGAAACTGTGCGGGAAGCGGTGCCAGACGGGCGGTTTGACCACGGCCACTTCGGCACGGATGCGTTCAAGCAGGCGCAGGGGGTCGAGATGAGCGGGGACGGCACGGTGCAATTCCATGTCGAAAAGAGAAAATTCGATCTGGCGCATCGTTTGCATGCCGCTCTGGAAATTCTTGGCAGCCAGCATGCATTCGTAGAGACTTCGGGGGAGAGGAGTTCCGGTGTCCACGTGGTGGGTCATGTCCTGAAGCACTTCCCACTCCCAGCAGAAGTTTTCCATGAACTGGCTGGGGAGTTCCACCGCATCCCACTCCACGCCGTGGATGCCGGACAGGGGGAGATCCTCCATCTGGGTGAGCAGGTGGTGCAGACCATGCCCGCACTCATGGAACAAGGTAATGACTTCGTCGTGGGTGAAGGTCGCAGGTTTTCCCCCGCTCGGTGCCGAGAAATTGCAGGTCAGATAAGCGACCGGTATCTGAAGTGTATCTCCCCTGCGGCGCCGGGTGATGGCGTCGTCCATCCATGCCCCCCCCCGTTTGCCATTGCGGGCATAGAGGTCGAGATAGAACTGGCCGATCAGAGTTCCGGTGGGGGTTTTCAATTCGTAAAAGCGAACAGTTTCATGCCAGACCTCGGCTTGGGCGGGATGAACCACGAGGCCATACAGTTTCTGGATGACCTGAAACAATCCCTTCAGCACGGAATGTTCCGGGAAGTAAGCTTTCACTTCCTGTTCAGAGTAATCATACTGGGCTGTGCGTAATTTTTCCGAGGCGTAGGCCAGATCCCAGGGTTGCACCACATCCAGGCCAAGGCGCGCCTGTGCAAAGGCTGTCAGCGTTTTCCAGTCCTGTTCGGCAAAGGGTTTGGCGCGCTGAGCCAGATCGCGCAGGAAAGCCAGCACGGCCTCGGGAGACTCAGCCATCTTGGGTTCCACGGACAGTTGCGCAAAATGGTCGAATCCGAGCAGGCGGGCCTCCTCGGCACGCAAGGCCAGCAAAGTCTGGATCAAGGGGCCGTTGTTCCAGGGTTCCGGACCAAACTCCGAAGCACGGGTGGTATAGCAGCGATAAAAATGTTCGCGCAGACTGCGTCGTTCGGCATACTGCATGATCGGGAGGTAACAGGGGGCGTGCAGGGTGAGCCGCCAACCGGAGCGCCCTGCCTGCCTGGCCGTTTCGGCTGCCATGGAGAGCACTTCCGGGGGGAGGCCCGCGAGTTCATCGGGATCCTGGGTGTCATAGGTGAAACTGTTGGTGGCATCCAGCAAATTCTGTTCAAAACGCGCGCCGGTGGCCGCCATGGTTTCCTGAACTTCAAGAAAACGGGCCTTTTCGGCAGAGGGCAACTCGGCCCCACCCAGACGAAAATCGCGCAATGCCTGAGTGATGATGCGTTGGCGGGATGCTGTCAGTTTTCCGAACTCCGGGGAATGATGGAGGGTTCGGTAGCCCTCGAGCAGGGCTTCGTCCTGACCCAGACGCGCCCAGTACTGGGCGACCTGGGGCAATACCGCGTTGTAGGCCGCGCGCAATTCCGGGGTGTTGACCACGGCATTCAGGTGGGAAACCTGACCCCAGGCACGCGCCAGGCGTTCATTGACGTCTTCCAGGGGCGTGATGAAGGTGTCCCAGGTCGGGCTTTCGGTCTGGTGGGTCAAACGGTCGAGCATGGCCTCGCAGTCCTGAATCAGGGAGTGGATGGCAGGTTCGATGTGCTCGGGCCGGATGGCATCAAAATGGGGAAGCCCGGAAAAATCCAGCAACGGGTTGGAACTTTTGGAGGTCATGATAGGGGTCCGGAAAATAAAGAAGAAATCGTGGGTCAGGCGCGGGCATCCTCATGGATGATGAAGCCGCCCACCAGGGTGTGACTGACTTTACCTTGCATGAGGTGATTGAGGAACGGCGTATTTTTGCCCTGACTTTTAAGGTTTTTTGGGGTGACGGCCCATTCCCGTTCCGGATCGAAGATACACAGGTCGGCGGGTTGGCCGGGGCTCAGTTGTCCCGCAGGGATGCCCAGGATTTTGGCGGGGGCGGAGGTGATTCGTGCCAGGGCCGTGACCAGCGGCAGGGCCTGGGATCGCGCCCAGGCCAGGGTGAGCGGCAGCAGCAGTTCCAGGCCCGTGGCCCCGGGTTCGGCGGCTTCGAAGGGGAGTTGCTTGGCGTCTACATCCACGGGCGCGTGATCGGAGACCAATGCGTCGATGGTTCCATCCACCAGACCGGCGCACAGGGCGGCTCGATCACGCACGCTGCGAAGGGGGGGGATCAGCCGGCAATGGGCATTGAAATAACCAATGTCATGTTCTGTGAGGTGCAGGTGGTTGATGGAGATGTCGCAGGTGACCGGCAACCCCTCTTTCTTGGCCGCACGGACCAGATCCACGCCGCTGGCACTGGAAAGGCGGCACAAATGGACGCGCGCACCGGTTTCGCGGACCAGTTGCAGGATCGTGTTCACTGCAATGGTTTCAGCGCAGGTGGGTATGGCGGGCAATCCCAGGCGACTGGCCACTTCGCCGTCGTGAGCCACCCCATCGCGCGCCAGATAGGCATCCTGGGGTTGTAACCAGACGGTGAATCCAAAAGTGGTGGCGTAATCCAGGGCGCGCAACAGGACCTGGGTATCCAGCAGAGGGGCATTGGCCTGGGAGAAGGCAATGCAGCCTGCATCATATAATTCCCCCATCTCGGTCAGGCGAAGGCCCTGGAGTTGCTGGGTCAGGGCGCCCAGGGGATAGACGTTGGTTTGCTCCCGGCCATGGGCACGGTGTTTGAGCATTTCAACCAAACCGGGCTCATCCAGGGGCGGGTCGGTGTCCGGGGGGCACGAGAGACTGGTGACTCCCCCTACCGTGGCGGCAACCATCTCGCTTTCCAAAGTGGCCAGATATTCATAGCCCGGTTCGCGCAAACGGGCGGCCAGATCCACCAGTCCGGGCATGACGATCTTGCCACGGGCATCGATCACCCGATTGGGGGTAAAGCCGGCAGGGCAACGTTCGAGAGCGACGATTTTGCCCGCAGCAATGAACAGGTCACTCTGGGAGTCCCGTTGCGTGACGGGATCGATGACGCGGCCTTGGGTGATATGAATTTTCATGAAAAATCCTCGTTCAAGCGGCAGAGTGTGGCGCAGGGGCGGCCAGCAGGGACATGACGGCCATGCGTACGGCAATGCCAAAGGTGACCTGTTTCAGGATCACGGACTGGACTCCATCGGCGACATCCGAATGAATCTCCACGCCCCGGTTCATGGGGCCCGGGTGCATGACGATGGCATCTGGCCGGGCATGAGCCAATTTGGCGGGGGTCAGCCCATAGTATTTGAAGTATTCATCCCGGCTGGGCAGGAGTGCGCCATTCATCCGCTCATTCTGGAGGCGCAACATGATGACCACGTCCACGCCCTTGAGGCCCTGGACCATATCGTGGTAGACCCGTACGCCCAGACGTTCCACATTGCGCGGTATCAGGGTTTTCGGGCCGATGACACGTACTTCCGGAACCTGCAGAGTCGTCAGGGCGTGAATCTGGGAGCGGGCCACCCGCGAATGAAGGACATCACCGACGATGGCTACCCGCAGATTTTCAAAGCGCTTCTTGAAGTGGCGGATGGTATACATGTCCAAAAGCGCCTGGGTGGGATGGGCATGGCGTCCGTCCCCAGCGTTGATGACATGGATATCGGGTCCGACATGACTGGCGATCAGATGTGCAGCACCACTTTCAGCATGGCGTACCACGAACATGTCCGCCTGCATGGCGGACAGATTGTCCACCGTATCGAGCAGGGTTTCTCCCTTGCTTTGGCTGGAAGCGCTGACATTCAGATTGATGACGTCGGCGGACAACCGCTTGGCTGCAATTTCAAAAGTGGTGCGGGTACGTGTGGATGCCTCAAAAAATAGATTGAAGACGGATTTCCCCTGAAGATGGGGGACCTTCTTGACTTCCTGGCGGGCCACGGCCTCGAACTCTGTGGCGCGGTCGAGAATCTGGAAGAGAATGGCGGGTGGCAGGCCTTCTATGGTCAGAAGATGCTTGAGGTGACCTTCGGGGGTGAGTTGAGGATTAAACATCGGTAACCTCGGCATCAAGAGTAATAAAAAAATCAGTGCGTTCAGAAGAGCACAAAGCGTTTTTCTGCTCGACGGACAGACCAAAATAATCTTCCAGGAGCAAGGTGGCGGCCAGCGCATGCTCCCTGCTGCGACGTTGTGTGCTCGGAACCCCGGCAGCCCGCAACTGCTGGTCGGCTTCCAGCGAGGTATAGCGCTCATCGATGAGGGTCACGGGCAAATGGGTGTGACGGTACAGGTCGCGAGCGAAATTACGACACTGACGGGTCGTGGTTTGTTCCTGACCTTCCGAATTCAGGGCCAGTCCCACCAGCAGCAAACCCGGTGTCCATTCCCGAATGAGGGCATGAATGGATTCCCAGCGCTGGGCGCGGGTGCGGCATTCCAGGGAAGCAAGCGGACGACAGACCCGGCTGCGGCGCTCTCCCCAAGCCACTCCGATAAAACGCGTGCCATAGTCGAAGGCCAGGACGGCGCCTTCCGGATCAGGCATGCCCGGCTTCCTCGGAGAGATAGGTCAGATTGACGCCCAGTAACGCCAGTGCTGCATTAAAACGTTGTTCTGCAGGGAGCGTGAAGAGAATATGAGGGTCTGCAGGGACGGACAGCCAATTGTTCCGCTTGATTTCGTTTTCCAGTTGCCCGGCTTCCCATCCTGCATAGCCCAGGGCGATGAGCATGTATTCAGGACCATGGCCGAGGGCCAGTTGTTCCAGAATGTCGCGGGAAGTGGTGAGTCCAAATTCGTCGTTGATGCGCAAGGTGGAACGCCATGTGCCCATGGGGGTATGGAGAACGAAACCACGGTCGGTCTGGACCGGTCCGCCCAGATAGACCGGTTGGGTGGACACATCTTCGTTGCTGGCAGTGAGCGCGATCTGGCCAAACAGATTTTTCAGGTTCATGTCCATCGGACGGTTGATGATCAGGCCCATGGCGCCCTGCTCATCGTGCCGACAGATGTAGGTCAGGGTGCCGGAAAAGTTGGCATCCTGCAACGAAGGCATGGCGATGAGAAAATGATGGGTGAAGTTGATCGTTTCCATGGGGCGATTATCGCACATTCCTGTATCCGGACCTGATTTGAAGACGGCATTCAGTCTACGGCTCCGCGCACCCTTGTTCGCCCAGGCAGGGGGAACGGGAAGGGCCTATTTGTAACAACTCGTGAAACGGGCAAGACGGTAGAATGTTCGGCACAGGGTGGATGTCGGCCTGGGCGATTGGTGCTGCCGAACCTCCCTGATGAGTGTTGACCCATTTCAATCAAGTTTATGAGGGGGAAGCGGAGATCATGCGGTTCAAACTTTTATTATTGACGGGTCTGACGGTTGGCCTGGCCTCCTGTGCCAGTACGCCTCCGGCGCCTCTGGCGGGAAATGACTTCGTTCCCATCCTGCCCCGCACGGCTCAGGACGACCCCGGTGTCGTGGGTGAAAAAGTGCGCTGGGGTGGGGTGATCGAAGGGGTCAGGCCAGGAAAGACCGATACGTGTTTTCATGTCGTGAGTCATACCCTGGATGATTCGGGTCGCCCCATGGATGATGATCATTCAGACGGGCGATTCATCGCCTGTGCCCATGGCTTCTTCGATCCGTCCATTTATTCCGTGAAGAGACAGATTACCGTAACGGGTACGCTCCAGGTGCCAACCATCGGAAAAGTGGGTGACATGCGCTACATCTTCCCGCGTGTGGCTGCGGATGTCGTCTATCTGTGGCCGAAGGATGTGCCCGTGGATTATTCCAGCATGTACTATGGGATGAGTCCCTTCGGAGATCCTGTCATGGATGGACCGATGACCCCATGGATGGGTCCTGACATTGGCATGCCCTGGTAAAAAATTCGGGCCAGGTCATCGCTGACCTGGCCCGAATCGGGGTGCTACGATTTAGAAGTGGTAAGCAGCACCGATGGTGTAGGTGTTTTCTGCGTTGCTGAAATAGTTGTTGGTGTAGCCCAACTGGTCGCGCTGATAGTCGGCGCGAATGTCGAACTGACGGGAGACGTTATAACGCAGTCCTGCGCCATAAACCCAGCCAAACCCGCCGTTGGTCAGACCGTAGGAGCCGACTGTCGCGTAATTGAAACCGGCTTTGCCCACCAGGCCGATGGTGTTGGCATGGTCGAAGTAATAGGTCCCCGTTCCCAACAGATCGAAGGAGTGGGCTGACCCATCCGCCGCATTTCCACCGAACCCATGGTAATGGTTGTACTGTGTTTCAATACCGAAATTCTGGGTAAATTCGTGACCGGCGAACACGCGGTACTCGGAACCGGTTTCACCCACGTTGGCATTGGCGTTGTTGCCCACACCGGGGTTGGGTGAAGTGGCGGAGCCAAGGGAAACACCGGCATAGTCATTGATCCAGCCGCTCCCATCGGCCATGGCCGACAAGGAAACGGATACCAGGGAAGTAACGAGAAGTGCTTTTTTGAACATTTGAGTGCTCCTGGGTGGTTAAGGTTTACGAATTCTACAGTCAACGAAAGGGGTCAAACTGTAACAATTATGACACAAATTCTCCATAATTGGGAAATATGTATCATATTTACAACATGCGGTTGAAGGCCGGGGGTAAAACCACCCTGTCCTGTGGGGTGTGCATGGTCTTCTGCAGGCGCGGGTGAATCGTTACAATTTACTGATAGGGAGGAGTTTTCTTGAAAATTGCGACGTGGAATGTCAATTCCATTCGGGTTCGGTTATCCCACGTGCTGGACTGGTTGGAGAAAGAAAAACCGGATGTGCTTTGCCTGCAGGAACTCAAGTGCGAGACTGCCCGTTTCCCCTGGGAAGAATTTCGGACGGCGGGCTATCACGCTCATGTGGCAGGACAGAAAACCTATAATGGGGTGGCGTTGATCTCCTTGCAACCCGGTGTGGAGGAAGTGGTCGGACTGCCCAAATGGGAAGATCCCCAGCAACGGGTCATCGCCGCCACGTTTGGCGATATTCGGGTGATCAGTGTGTACTGTCCCAATGGCGAATCGCTCGATTCGGAAAAGTACCTTTACAAACTTGCCTGGTTCGATGCGCTGCATGACTATTTGCAGGACAGTCTGGTGCGACATCCCCGCCTGGTAGTGGCAGGGGACTACAATATTGCGCCGGAAGACCGGGACGTCCATGATCCGGCGGCCTGGGCCGGGGAAGTGTTGTGTAGTCCTCCCGAGCGGGAGAAATTCCAGGCCCTGGAGGCCCTGGGGCTGGTGGATTGTTTTCGGCAATTTCCCCAGGAAGAGCGGTCCTTCAGTTGGTGGCATTACCGGGTCAACGCCTTCAGGCGCAATCTGGGCTTGCGCATCGATCATTTGCTGGCCAGCCAGGGACTGGGAGCCACCTTGTGTTCCTGTACCATCGATCGGGAGCCGCGCGGATGGGAACGTCCTTCCGATCACGCGCCCGTGTGGGCAGTGTTTGAAGATTAATCCGGAGCCGAACCCCAGAGTTTGTCCAGTCCCAGGGCATGAATTTTACGGGTAAGGGTATTTCTTCCCCATCCGAGACGTTGGGCCGCTTCGATGCGCCTTCCCTGAGTATGGGTCAGTGCTTCGGTGATGAGGATGCGTTCCAGTTGATCCACCAGAGACAGGGCCAGGTCCGTTTCTCCTTGGGACAGGCGCCGGGCAATTTCCCGTGCAGCGCTTTCCTGCCAGGGTTCCGCCAGATGGGCTTGGGCAACGGGTTGGGAAAGCAATTCCGGGGGGAGATCTGCGGGCTCTACCACGATGCCCGGAGCCATGACCGTCAACCAGTGACAGAGGTTTTCCAGTTGGCGAACATTTCCTTTCCATGGGAAGGTGGTGATCAGACGTTGGGTCGCCTCGGACAGGCGTTTGGTCTCCACTTCCAGGGAGCGCGCACTCTGTTGCAGAAAATGCTGGGCCAACAAGGGGATATCCTCGGGGCGTTCGCGCAGGGCCGGAAGCCGGATGCGAATGACGTTGAGGCGGTGAAAGAGGTCTTCCCGGAAAGAACCTTCCTCTACCTGGCGCTCGAGGTTCTGATGGGTGGCGGCAATGATGCGTGCACGGGCACTCAGGGGGGTTTGTCCGCCCACGCGGTAGTAATGTCCATCCGAGAGTACGCGCAGGAGACGGGTTTGTAACTCGAGGGGCATATCCCCGATTTCATCGAGGAACAGGGTTCCTCCTTCGGCCTGTTCAAATCGACCGGGGCGTTGCTGGGTGGCTCCGGTAAAGGCCCCTTTTTCGTGCCCGAAGAGTTCGGATTCCAGCAGGTCTTTGGGAATGGCTGCGGTGTTGAGGGCCACGAAGGGCATGCCCGCGCGTGGCCCGTGGCGATGGAGTGCCCGTGCCACCAGTTCCTTTCCGCTGCCGGATTCGCCTGTGATCAGAACCGAGGCATGGGAGTGCGCCAAACGTCCGATGGCTCGAAACACCGCCTGCATGGCGGGTGCCTGGCCAAGAATATCGAGGGGAGGAATGGTGTTGGCGACAGGTTCCTCGGCCTGTGAAGAACGTTCGGACAGGGCACGTCGTACCAGAGCCAGCGCCTGTTCTACATCAAAGGGTTTGGGAAGATACTCGTAAGCCCCGCCTTGGAAGGCCGAGACGGCACTGTCCAGATCCGAGTAGGCGGTCATGATGATAATGGGAATCTCGGGGTGATCCTGCTTGACCCGTTCCAGGAAGTCCAGTCCGCTCAGACCCTGCATGCGGATATCGCTCACAATGGTCGCCGGCAATTCTCCGGCTTCCAGGGCATGCAAGGCTTCCGTGGCGCTGGAGAAGGAGCGGTAGGGGATCTCTTCGCGTCCCAGTACCTTTTCCAGCACCCAGCGGATCGAACGGTCATCATCTACAATCCAGACGGTATGGTGGGTCATCATTTCCTCGATGGGGTTTCAGGGTTCAGCGGATTGCTCGGTTTCCAGGAAGGGAAGAATAAGGGTGAAACAGGTCTCGCCGGGCCTGCTGTCAAATTCCACCAATCCCTGATGTTGACTAATCAAGTTTTGTGCCAACATCAATCCCAAACCACTTCCTCCTTCCCGACCGGAGACCAGGGGCTGAAAAATGCGTTTCTGGAGGTCTTCCGGAATGCCTGGGCCGTTGTCCCGGATGCGGATCATCACACCCAGGCGAAAACGGCGTCGCGCCAGGGTGACCTGACGCAGGGGACGACTTTGCAGATGGATCGTACCTGTCCCCCCCAGGGCCTGTGCCGCGTTGCGCGTGATGTTGAGCACGGCCTGAATGAGTTGTTCACGGTCCCCCTGGAGGTCAGGCAGGCTGGGGTCATAGTCGCGCTCGAGTTTCAGACCGTGGGGAAATTCAGCCAGGAGAATGGTACGGACCCGCTCCAGCACTTCATGAATGTTGAGGGCAGCCACCTGCCGGGAAGGGCGCGAACTGAGCAGGCGATCCATCAGGTTCTGCAGGCGGTCGGTTTCGTCCCGAATGACCTGTGTGTATTCCTTCAATTCGGGCGAATCCAGTTCGCCTTCCAGGAGTTGGGCTGCGCCACGGATCCCGCCCAGAGGATTGCGGATCTCATGGGCCAGATTGCGCAACAGTTCCCGGTTGGTTTTTTGATCCTCGAGAATCTTTTCTTCCCGGGCGATGCGCATGCGCTGGGTGATGGGCCGCAGTTCCAGCAGAATGCCCTGTACCGGGGTGCCCAGCGGGGTGCCCGTGCAACTGATGACCTGTGATTCGCCCTGAAGGGGTTGGATGACCCACTCATGTTCCAGAAATCCCAGTTCCTGCTGGAGTGCCGTGCGTGTGAGTTCCACCAGACTTTGGGAGGAAAGGGAGATCTGAGACAAAGGGGAATTGACGAGGTGCTTGCGCCCCATGGCCAGCAAACTTTCGGTGGCGGTATTGACGAAACGGATGCGCAGATCTCCATCCAGAACCAGAATGGCCGTGTGGAGCAGGTCCAGCCCGACAAAACGGGCATCCTCCTGGTCGATCGGGTGGGACGTATCCATGAAAAAGCCCGTCATCCAAAGAGGGCTGACGGGCTGGTGACGGCGGGCATGCCCAGTGAGGATCTAGAGGCTGTAGTACATCTGGAACTCCAGAGGATGGGTGGTCATCCGGAACAGGGTGACTTCTTCCATCTTGAGTGCGATGTAGGCATCGATCATGTCATTGGAGAATACGCCCCCACGGGTCAGGAACTCGCGGTCCTTGTCCAGCGCGGCCAGGGCTTCTTCCAGAGAGGCCGCAGGAGCCGGGATCTTGGCATCTTCCTCGGGGCTCAGGTGGTACAGGTCGCGGTCGGAGGCTTCGCCAGGATGAATCTTGTTCTGGACACCATCCAGGCCAGCCATCATCAGCGCCGAAAAGGCCAGGTACGGGTTGGCAGTGGGGTCGGGAAAGCGCACTTCGATACGACGGGCCTTGTCGCTTTGTACGAAGGGGACGCGAATCGCTGCCGAACGGTTGCGGGCAGAATAGGCCAACTTGACGGGGGCTTCAAAACCGGGCACCAGACGCTTGTAGGAATTGGTGCTGGGATTGGTGATGGCGTTGAGGGCCTTCGCATGCTTGATGATGCCGCCGATGTAATAGAGGGCGAAATCGGAGAGGCCGGCGTAGCCGCTGCCTGCAAACAGATTTTTCCCGTCTTTCCAGACCGACTGGTGAACGTGCATTCCGGACCCATTGTCACCGACGATGGGCTTGGGCATGAAAGTGGCTGTCTTGCCGTAGGAATGAGCGACGTTGTGGACGACATACTTGAGGATCTGGAGCCAGTCAGCACGTTGTACCAGGGGAGCAAATTTGGTACCGATTTCGCACTGCCCTGGGGCAGCCACCTCATGGTGGTGCACTTCCACCGGAACCCCCATGTCTTCCAGGGCCAGACACATGGCTGAGCGAATGTCCTGGAGAGAATCGACGGGAGGAACGGGGAAATAGCCGCCCTTGATCGCGGGGCGGTGACCCATGTTGCCGCCTTCGTAGGATTTTCCGGAGGACCAGGGGGCTTCTTCGGATTCCACCCGGACGGAACAACCGGACATGTCCACATTCCAGCTGACGGAATCAAACACGAAGAATTCTGGTTCAGGACCAAAGTAGGCAGTGTCACCGATGCCACTGGACTTCAGATAGGCTTCCGCACGTTTTGCCAGGGAACGGGGATCGCGATCATAACCCTTGCCGTCGGAAGGTTCGATCACATCGCAGGTCAGGACCAGCGTGGACTCATCCATGAAAGGGTCGAGGTTGGCCGTGTTGGGGTCGGGCATCAGAAGCATGTCGGAGGCCTGAATCCCCTTCCAGCCAGCGATGGAGGAACCGTCAAAGGCATGGCCCTCGGTAAATTTGTCCGGACCGAAGTGGCTGACAGGAACGGTGACGTGCTGTTCCTTGCCGCGGGTGTCCGTAAAACGAAAATCGACGAATTTTACCTCATGATCCTTGACCATCTGCATTACATCGGCAACTGCCATTTCTTCTCTCCTGTCAGAAAATTTAAGGATAGTACGACCTCTTGGCGCTCCTCACTCAATCCCCGGAGGATAAGCAGGTTACATGCCAAACCCTTCCAATCTATTCCAGCATTGTGCCATAAGGAAAGCGTAAAGGAACATGATTTTTTGGTGGCGGGTTGGTTCGCACCAACATGGTGCTTTTCAGGCAAAACGCACCATAAGAGTGCGTCTTCAGATACGCAAAAGGGGGTCTGAGTTTTACCTGAATACGACAGGTTTTGGTTACAATGCAACCTGATCCATCGATGAGGTATTCCATGTCCAGAATAGCCGAATTATTGAAAGTCGCCCAACAACGCGGGCGTGAAATCGGATTGTCCTATGCGGGGGCCCTGCTTCCGACCGAGGCTTTCGAACTGTTGAATTTGAATGCCCAGGCGGTGCTGGTGGACGTACGTACGCAAGCGGAGTTGGATTGGGTTGGATCCGTGCCCGGGTCGGTGCATGTGGAATGGCAGTCCTACCCCATGGGCGTGCGCAACGAATCATTTCTGGATACTTTGCGGGAACGGGTTCCTGGAGAGTCATTGGTGCTCTTTATGTGCCGTTCCGGGGCCCGGTCCCACGCGGCGGCAGAGGCGGCCACTTCCATGGGCTGGACGGGGTGTTACAACATCCTCCAGGGTTTTGAAGGGGATCGCGACCCGCAGGGGCACCGCGGTCATCTGAATGGGTGGCAGGCGGCCGGGTTGCCCTGGAAACAGAGTTGATGGATCGGTATGGGGTGATTGGGCATCCGATCCGGCACAGTCGCTCTCCCGACATTCACCGACATTTTGCGCTTCTGACGGGACAGCACCTCAGTTATGAACGGATCGAGGGAACGCTGGACGGTTTTGAAAGCGAGGTCGTCCGCTTCTTTGCGGCAGGCGGCCTGGGTCTGAATGTGACTCTGCCCTTCAAGGAGCGCGCTTTCGCCTTGGCTGCGCTGCATTCACCGCGTGCTCGGGTGGCGCACGCAGCCAATACCCTGGGGGTGACGCCGGAGGGAACGCTCTGGGCCGACAATACGGATGGTGAGGGGCTGGTTCGGGATATGACCCTGAATCTGGGCGTGACCCTGGAGGGGTCACGCGTGCTGATCCTGGGCGCCGGCGGGGCCGCGCGGGGCATCGTGCAACCCTTGCTGGAGGCGGGGATCGTGCAACTGGATATCGCGAACCGGACTTTGGTACGGGCGCAGACGCTGGTCCGCGAATTGGAGTCACTGCCCAGCGCCGTTTCCTGTCGTGCATTTTCCTGGCCGGATATTCCGGCGCAGGCCTACGAGGTGGTGATCAATGCCACGTCGACGGCGGTGGCGGGCGATCTGCCCACGCTTCCGGCGGCGCTCTTCGACCCGAGAACCCTGGCTTATGATCTGGGCTACGGCAAGGGTCCGACCCCGTTCCTGAAATTGGCCGGTCAGGCAGGCGCAGGTCGGACGGAGGACGGATTGGGGATGTTGGTGGAACAGGCTGCCGAATCCTTCTACTTGTGGCGAGGGATACATCCCCCCAGCGCAGAGGTGCTACGCGCGCTACGCGCCGCAGGTCACTGAACCGCATGTTTTCGGCGGGGCTCAAGGGATTATTGGCCTGGACCTGGCTTGGGATGAAGTGGGCCCTGCTGTTGCTGCTGCTGTGGGAAACCTGCATTTTCGGACAGGTCCTGTGGTGGCGGACCCATAACCCGGATCAGACATCCTTCATGCGCGCGCGCGCGGCGTCTCTCCAGTCGCAACGACGCCCTCCCCTCATGCCCCACCCCTGGGTGCCTTATCAGGGAATTCCAGGCAGCCTGAAACAGGCAGTGGTGGCGGCCGAAGACAGTCACTTCATGACCCACCACGGGTTTGATTGGGAGGGCATCCGGCAGGCGTACCGGCGAGACCTGAGGCGTCATCGGTTCGTGGCCGGCGGCTCCACCCTGACCCAGCAGTTGGCCAAGAACCTGTTTTTGTCCGAACGGCGAAGTTTATGGCGAAAAGGACAGGAAACGCTGATCACGGTGATGCTGGAAGCAACCTGGAGCAAGCGCCGCATTCTTGAGGTTTATCTCAATACCATCGAGTGGGGAGAAGGGGTTTTTGGCTGTGCTGCCGCCGCCCAGCACTATTTTCATGAACCCGTCCGGGATTTGACGCCCATGCAGTCCGCGCGTCTGGCTTCCATGATTTCCCGTCCGCGCTTCTATGATGTGCACGGCAACAGTCCTCGTTTACAGGACAAGACCGACAGGATCGAGAACCGCAGGAATCAGGTGGCGATTCCCGATTAGGGGATGACGATCTGCTTCCGGTTCCCTGCCTTACGTCATGGGTTTGATCAGCGGTGGGATGGTCTTTGGGGCACGGGGACGACGGGTGCTTTTGGGGGAAGAGGCAGGGGCGGCGCCCTTGTCCGGAGAAATGATGGGTGGCGGCGGGGGCGTTGCGCGTTTTTTGCGCGGGGCCGCAGTGACGGGCGTTTTTTTGACGGAAGTCCGGCGCGTCTTGCCCTCGGCCAGCGGTGGTGCAGGAACTTCTGCCGGCGCAGCGGTTCGTCGGGCGCGCTTGGTGGGCAGGGCCACGCGTTCCTCCATGGGGGCAGCAAGTGCTTCCTTGCGGCGGCGGGGTTTTTGGACAGAAGGGCTGGAAGGCAGGGGCTCCGCCGATTTCTTTTTCCGGGGGGTCGGAGATGGCTTGGCGGGCGCTGCACCTTCGGCAGGGATGGGTTCCTCTGCCACGGTATCGACCCGGGTGACTTCGGTAGTCACTTCCCCGAGGGTCTTCGAGGCTTCGACCTTACGCGCCTTTTTCTCTGTTTTTTTGGCTTTCTTGTCGGCCTTCTTTTCCGCTTTTTTGGCCTTCTTGCCTTTTTTCTTCTTCCCGATTTCCGGGATACCCCTGGATTTTTCCTGTTTGGCGGCCTTCTTCTTGTTCTTCTTCCCGGGTTCCGAAAGGACTTCGGACTCGAGGGGCTGTGGCGCGGGTGAAGATTTCTTTGCGGTGACCATGACGAACTCCTGCACGAGAAGCGTGAAGGCCATTGTAGGCCGAATTCTTCTTTTCGTACAGAGGCAGGGAAAAGGTTCGTGACTCAGGGCAATTCATGCTGGATCAGGTCCGCGTAGGTTTCCCGACGGCGGATCAGGGTGCTCCGGGACCCATGGACCAGTATCTCGGGGAGGAGAGGACGGGCATTGTAGCGGGAAGACATGGAGGCGCCGTAAGCACCGCAGGAAAGAATGGCCAACAGGTCGCCCGCCCGCGCATCGAGTACGCGTTCCGTGCCCAGAACATCGCTGGATTCGCAGACGGGGCCCACGATATCCACTTTCTGGTCTGTTTTTCGGAGCGCACCGACGGGAACGATTTCATGCCAGGCCTGGTAGAGGGAAGGACGCATCAGATCGTTCATGCCGGCATCCACGATCACCAGTTGACGTTCCGGAATGCTTTTCAGGTACTCCACGCGCGTCAGGAGCAGACCGGCGTTGCCGACGATGCGTCGTCCAGGTTCAAAGAGCAGGCGTCCCTGGAACTGGCTGAAACGCGATTTCAATGCCGTTGCATAGTCGGATAGGGAGAGAGGGGTTTCATCCCGGTAACAAATGCCCACGCCGCCGCCCAGATCGATATGCTCCAGGGGAATGCCTTCTGCGGCGAGTTGGTGCACGAGTTCGAGAATTTTATCGGTGGCCTCGAGAAAAGGTTCCAGCGTGGTGATCTGGGATCCGATATGACAGTCGATTCCGACGATCTTCAGGTGGGGAAGTTTTCTGGCTTCCCGATAAAGGGCCAGCGCAGTGGTTGCCGGCACGCCGAATTTGCTGGTACGCAATCCCGTGGCGATGTAGGGGTGAGTGCGCGCATCAACCTCCGGGTTGACCCTCAGCGAGACGGGCGCGGTTACCCCCAAGCGGGTGGCGCACCCGGACAGGCGCTGGAGCTCGGCGGCGGATTCCACGTTGAAACAGAGGATCCCGGCTTTCAATGCTTCATCGATCTCCCGCTGGGACTTGGCGATTCCCGAAAATACGATGCGGCGTGGATCCCCGCCGGCTTGCAGTACGCGGAATAACTCTCCTCCGGACACGATATCGAAACCGGCCCCCTGCGCGGCGAGGAGGCGCAGGAGAGTCAGGTTGGCATTGGCCTTGACGGCATAGCAGACGAGGGTGTCAAAGGCTTGAAAGGCATCCCGGTACTCCTGGTAAGACTGGAGCAGGGCGGATTGGGAGTACACATAGCACGGGGTTCCGTAGCGTTCGGCGATCTCGTTCAGGGAAACCGACTCCAGCATCAGGGTGCCATCGAGGGGCGAACGGTATGGGCCAACAGGGGCGAGCGGCAGAGACATGGCGTTTTCGTCAGGGAGAGGTTGGGGGCGCAGGATTGGGGGAAGGAGCGGGCGCCGTTCCGGAAACAGGCGCCGTCCCCGAAGGGGTTGTGGGTTCCGGAGCGGGGGCGGGCACGGTGGCGGAAACCGGTGTCTGTCCGGGCGGCAGATAGAGTCCCCCCTTGAGTCCGCACCCCCACAAGGGCAGGCAAAGCAGACTCCACACCGTCCAGAATCCTGGACGCACGATGGGGCGGTTACTCTCCCTCATGATCCCAGCGCTGGTGTGCCTCCTGAAGAGCGGCGCGAACCTGGGTCGGTGCCGTTCCACCAGGAATGTTGCGACTGGCCACCGACCCTTCCAACGTCAGTACCTCATGAACATCGGATTCGATGATGGGAGAAAAGGTCTGGAGCGTGGACAGGGGCAGTTCTGCCAGGTCACAGTCTTCGGTTTCGGCATGCCGTACGGCACGTGCCACGATTTCATGGGCATCCCGAAAGGGCATTCCTTTCTTGACCAGATAATCCGCCAGATCGGTGGCCGTGGAAAACCCTTCCAGCGCTGCCTGCCGCAAGGCAGCGGCATTGACCTGTACATCGCCCATCATTTCGGTGTAGATGACCAGGGTTTGAGACAATGTTTCCACCGTATCGAAGAGGGGCTCCTTGTCCTCCTGATTATCCTTGTTGTAAGCCAGGGGTTGCCCCTTCATGAGGACCAGCAACCCCATGAGATGCCCTATGATGCGTCCGGATTTGCCGCGCACCAATTCAGGCACATCCGGGTTACGTTTCTGGGGCATGATCGAGGAACCCGTGCAGAACGCATCACCGATCCGGACGAAATTGAAGCGTGGGCTCATCCACAGGATCAGTTCCTCGGACAGACGGGACAGGTGGACCATCAGCAGGGAAGCCGCAGCACAATATTCGATGGCAAAGTCACGGTCGGAAACGGCATCCAGGGAATTGCGACAGAGTCCCTCGAATCCCAGTAACTCGGCCACCCGTTCGCGCCGGATGGGGTAACTGGTTCCCGCCAGAGCCGCAGCACCCAAGGGAAGTTGGTTGATTCGTCGACGGCAGTCCGTCAGACGTTGGCGATCCCGCCCCAGCATTTCCACATAGGCCAGCAGATGATGGGCAAAGGAGACGGGTTGGGCCACCTGCAAATGAGTAAACCCGGGCATGAGCGTGTCCACATGCTGTTCGGCCAGAGCGATCAGGGCACATTGGAGGGCGCGCAGTTGGGCCTGGTGCTGGTCGATGGCGGCACGCAGATAGAGGCGGATGTCGGTGGCTACCTGATCGTTGCGCGAGCGCCCGGTATGGAGGCGTTTGCCCGCGTCTCCCACCAGTTGGGTCAGTCGTTTTTCGATATTGAGGTGAACATCCTCGTCGTCCAGAGTCCAGGGAAAACGATCCTGTTCCACTTCCTGGCGGATGACGGTCAAACCGCGCTGGATGGCAGAAAAATCGCTTTCCGTCAGGATGCCGACCTCATACAACATCTGGGCATGAGCCAGAGAGCCCTGGATGTCATGGGTCGCCAGGCGTTTGTCGAAAAGTACCGAAGCCGTGTAACGCTTGACGGTTTCAGCGACGGGGGCACTGAAACGTCCGGACCAGGATTTTTGCGGCGGAGTGTGGGAAGAAGAGGTCATCGAATGCTCAAACGGAAGGTAATGCGCCCATTATAAATCAGACCGACCTCGCGCTTTTCACGACACAAGAAAAACCCCCTTCAGACCAGGTCTGAAGGGGGTTTGGCGCAACACGCCGGTGCAGGACACCGGAGAGAGCAACAGGAAAATTACATGTCCATGCCGCCCATGCCACCCATACCGCCCATTCCTCCCCCAGGCATGGGGGATTCTTCCTTGGGCAGTTCCGCGACCATGCAATCGGTAGTCAGCATCAAACCGGCAATGCTGGCTGCATTTTGCAAGGCAAAACGGGTAACTTTGGTCGGATCGACCACGCCCATGGCAACCAGATCGCCATATTCGCCGGTTTGAGCGTTGTAACCGAAATTCCCCTTTCCTTCCAGTACCTTGTTGACTACTACGGAAGGTTCGTCGCCACAGTTGGCTACGATCTGACGCAGGGGTTCTTCGATGGCGCGTTCCACGATCCTGATGCCAGCATCCTGATCGGCATTGTCGCCCTTGAGTGCGGTCAGGGTGGAGCGGGCGCGCAGCAATGCGACCCCGCCGCCAGGAACGATCCCTTCTTCCACTGCCGCACGGGTGGCGTGCAGTGCATCTTCCACGCGCGCCTTCTTTTCCTTCATTTCCACTTCAGTGGCGGCCCCAACCTTGATGACCGCAACGCCGCCTGCCAACTTGGCCACGCGTTCCTGCAGTTTTTCACGATCGTAGTCGCTGCTGGCTTCTTCGATTTGCTTGCGAATCTGAGTCACGCGGCTCTTGATGGACTCTTCGTTCCCGGCACCATCGATGACGGTGGTTTCTTCCTTGCCCACTTCGATGCGTTTGGCACGGCCGAGTTCGTTCAACGTCACTTTTTCCAGCGACAGACCGACTTCTTCTGCAATCACGGTTCCACCGGTCAGAATGGCGATATCTTCCAGCATTGCCTTGCGCCGATCGCCAAACCCTGGCGCCTTGACGGCGGTGGTTTTGAGAATGCCGCGGATGTTGTTGACGACCAGGGTAGCCAGAGCCTCACCTTCCACGTCTTCGGCGATGATCAGGAGCGGACGACCGGACTTGGCCACTTGCTCCAGTACGGGCAGCAGATCGCGGATGTTGGAGATCTTCTTGTCGTGCAGGAGCACGTAGGGATCTTCCAGCAAGGCGATTTGACGGTCCTGATTGTTGACGAAGTAGGGAGAGAGGTAGCCGCGGTCGAATTGCATGCCTTCCACGACTTCCAGTTCATTTTGCAGGCCGGAGCCATCTTCCACGGTAATGACGCCTTCCTTGCCCACCTTGTCCATGGCTTGGGAGATGATCTCGCCGATGGAGTGATCGGCGTTGGCGGAAATGGAACCCACCTGGGCGATCTCGGTATTGGTGGTACAGGGCTTGGAGAGTTTTTTCAATTCTTCCACGATGCCCGTGACGGCACGGTCGATCCCGCGTTTCAGGTCCATGGGGTTCATGCCGGCGGCCACAAACTTCATGCCTTCCTTGACGATGGACTGGGCCAGTACGGTTGCGGTGGTGGTCCCATCGCCTGCAACGTCGGAGGTTTTGGAAGCCACTTCCTTGACCATCTGAGCGCCCATGTTTTCAAACTTGTCTTTCAGTTCGATTTCCTTGGCAACGGACACGCCATCCTTGGTGATGGTGGGTGCGCCGAAGGAACGCTCGAGCACGACATTCCGGCCTTTGGGTCCGAGGGTGACCTTGACTGCATCGGCCAGTATATTGACACCCACGACCATCTTGGCGCGGGCACTATCATGAAAACGAACTTCTTTAGCTGCCATCTTTTAGACTCCTGAATTTAACGGGGGCGGACCCGGTGGGTCCAACCGGTTCGATTGAAAATGGGGAGGCTCAGGCCTCGACGACACCCATGACATCTTCTTCACGCATGACCAGCAGTTCCTCGCCGTCTACCTTGACGGCCTGACCAGAGTATTTTCCAAACAGGACTCGATCGCCCACTTTGAGTTCGAGGGCGCGCAAGGTACCATCTTCCAGAGTCTTGCCTTTGCCCACAGCCAAAATTTCACCTTGATCGGGTTTTTCTGCAGCGGAATCCGGGATGACGATGCCAGAGGCGGTCTTGCGTTCTTCTTCAAGGCGTTTGACAATCACACGATCATGCAGGGGACGAATTTTCATACGACGATTCTCCAATGTTGAGAAAATTGAGACAGGATTAGCACTCGTCAAGTGCGAGTGCTAACAGTGTATGGGCGTCTTGGGAGGTTTTCAAGGGGAATGGTATAAAAAACCGTCCAAAATCCCGAGGTCTTCGGAAGATTTTTATATCCAATTGAGTAAAAAAGAAATTATAACCAAATTCAGCGTGATTGTCGGGGGCGTGTGGCTTCTGGCCTGGGGGGGACTGGCCTGCGCCGACCCCGGGCCTCTTCCTTCGGTTTCGCAGGAACTTCCGCAGACCCTGCGTCAGGCGCTGGCCCAGGCCAATGTCCCGGCTTCGGAGGTTTCTGTCGTGGTCTGGGGGGTCCATGAACCTCAACCGCGCCTGGCCTGGGAGGCCCAGACACCGCGCAATCCGGCTTCTGTCATGAAATTGGTGACGACTCTGGCGGCCCTGGAAAATTGGGGTCCTGCCAAAACATGGCGCACGGAAGTTCGCGTGCCTCGTTTGGAGGCACAGAGGGGACAGGGTCCTTTCGGAGTCGTCGGGGTGGGCGATCCGGGATTGACGCTGGAACGGTGGCAGGAACTCTGGCGTCAGGTGTACCAGCAGGGGGTTCACCAACTGTCGGGACCGATTCGTTTCGATCAGGAAGGGTTTGCCCCATCGGCATCTTCCCCTGACACGTTCGACCAGGAAGGCTTTCGGGCCTACAATGTGATACCTCATGCCTTGCAGGTGGGGCAGCAGACTCAATGGTGGTTCATCCGTCCCGGAGAGAGGGTCGGTGAACCGCTCCGGATCTGGCCGGAATTTCCTTTCCCACGGATCGAACTGCGCAACCGGACCCGTACCGTCGACGGCCCCTGTCCGGCCCTGTGGCGCTCAGGTTTGCACTATGCCATTCGCGCCAAATTTCCGGGACAGGCGATGATCTCCCATCCTGACCGCCATCTGGATGCGGGCGCGATTCTGGAGTTGACGGGGACCATGCCGCAGGCTTGCGGTACCCGGCTCATGGGATTTTCCCTGCTGACCAATGCCGCCTATCTCGATTCTTCCTTGCGGACCCTGTGGCATGAGTTGGGAGGAACATTCACGGGGACCCTGAGCCAGGGTCCCGTGCCCAGGGACTGGCCCGTGCTGGCATCCAGTGAATCTCCCGCCCTGATCGAGTTGCTTCTGCAAATGAACAAGAACAGCAATAACGTACTGGCACGAACCTTGTTGCTCGATCTGGCGACGGACGGCCCGGATTCTGCCAGCGTGGCAACGGAGTCGGCTGGTCGGGCCAAAGTCCTCCGGATTCTGGCGGAACGGGGGCTGGTTTTCCCTGAGTTGGTGCTGGAGAATGGTGCCGGGTTATCGCGCAAGGCGCGTATTTCTGCGGAACATCTGGCGCACCTGTTGCTCTGGATGCAGGAGAAGAGTCTTTACGGGAATGAATTCATGACCACCCTGCCGCTCGTGAACGTGGATGGAACATTGCGCCATTCTTTTGAAGATCCTCAACTGCGCGGTCGTTTTCATCTGAAGAGTGGTACGTTGGAGGGGGTGAAAGCCCTGGCGGGTTATGGTCTGGATGCGCAAAACCACTGGGTGGTGGTGGTCTTTCTGGCGAACGGAACGGGTGCCGGGGGTACGGAAGCGGCCCAGGAAGCTTTGCTCCGATGGGTTTATCATGAATCAAAAATACCACAGTCCGGTGCCCCTCAGGACGCAACGGTGTTGCCTGCACCAAATCCCTTGCGCTAACATGGAAGGTGTAAAAGTGTCACTGGGGGGTGGCGTCTGTCACTGGGGGAAATCGTCATGAAAAAGAGTGTGCAGGGAGTGGGTATGCTCCTCCTCATGATGCAGGCGGCCCTGGCTCAGGAGGGGGCCAGCAGTGGCTGGTTTTCCGGGATCAGCGCCCTGCCCTTTTCGGTGCAATGGAATACGGAATTGGCCCCGGAAGGGAGCGCGCTGTCCAGTCATATGCGCAGCGAGGGATTGGGGGGCTCCGAGATTTCCGGGCTCTCCCGCAGCTGGGTTCTGGGCGGTACGGGAATCCTGCCCCTGGGGGACCGTCTGGCCTTGACGGGCAGTCTGGCCACCATCCGCAATCAGGGGTCGGGGGGGGCTGCCAATACGTCGACGGTGGGACTGTACGATGCCTTGCCTTACAACATGACGGGCCTGGGGATGCACTATGATCTCAGTCAGCGTTTGCGTTTTCAGGGGGGCTGGGACCATTACCAGTTGAATTACAACCGGATCAATGGAAATTCCAACATTGATTTGTTGTCGCTGGGGCTGCGTTACGGATTCTGAATCAAAGTTCCACGGATACTGGAGGGGGGCGGGGCGCCGTTGTTCCTACCGCAGGGCGTAGGACAGGAAGATTCCCCCAAAGACGGCGGCTCCGAACCAGGTATTGTGCAGAAAGGCGCGCAGACACTGGTCGCGTGCGCGGGTACGGATCAGGGTGTAGTGAAAGCCAGCCACCCCGGCAGCGATGCACAGTCCCCCATAGTAGGGCACGCCCAGATGAAAGTGCCAGCCAACCCCGCCCAGCAGGAGCAGGCAAAGTCCGTAGAACATCATGATCAGGGCCACGTCCCGGTGGCCGAAGAGGAGTGCCGTGGAATGAATGCCGAGGGGGCGGTCATCCTCCCGATCCACCATGGCATATTCGGTGTCGTAGGCCAGAGTCCAGCAGAGGTTGGCCAGCATCAGTATCCAGGCAGAACCGGGTACCTGACCGAGTTCGGCCGCAAAAGCCATGGGAATGCCAAAACCAAAGGCAATACCCAGATAGGCCTGGGGGAGCGGAAAAAATCGTTTGGTCAGGGGGTAACTGGCGGCGAGAAAAAGGGCGGGCAGGGAAAGTATCAAGGTCAGCGTATTGCGGGTCAGAACCAGAGCGAAGGCACCCAGGCTCAGGAGGAGCGCCAGTACGACGGCCTCCTTGACACTGACCTCTCCTCGGGCCAGGGGACGCTGACGGGTCCGGGCAACGTGGGGGTCCACCTTGCGGTCTGCAATGTCATTCATGACACAGCCGGCTGAGCGCATCAGCAGGGTACCGAGCGAGAAGACGATCAGATTGGATAGGGAGGGATGCCCCTGGCTGGCCAGCCACAGGGCCCAGAGTGTGGGCCACAGCAACAGCAGGGTGCCAATGGGCTTATCCATCCGGGTCAGGCGCCACCACGCATTCCAGTTCATGTGCGTTCAAGTATTCAGATAGGGTTGACGTGTGCCCAGCCAGCACGAGGCATGATGGCGGGATTTTACAGGGGACTCGACGATCCAGGCGGCCGCGTACCGACGCGCCAGGGTCAGCAGGTCATCATCCTGCACGGGGTCTGCGAAGCGCAGCAGAGCCAGGCCACTTTGACGGGAACCCAGGTAATCGCCGGGGCCACGGAGCAGGAGGTCCTGGCGGGCGATTTCAAACCCGTCGGTGTGTTCGTAAATCACTTTCAGACGTTGACGCGCCAATTCGGACAGAGGGGGCCGATAGAGGAGCAGGCAAACGCCGGGACCTGTGCCCCGTCCTACCCGTCCGCGCATCTGATGGAGTTGGGCCAGCCCCATTCGTTCCGCATGTTCGATCACCATCAGTGTCGCATTCGGCACATCCACCCCCACCTCGATGACGCTGGTGGCGACCAGCAATTGAAGTTCTCCTTTCTGGAACCGATTCATGATGGCCTGTTTCTCGGCTCCGGCAAGTCTGCCATGAAGCAATTCGCAGCGCAAATCCGGCGCATCGGCGGTGAGGGCCTGAAAAGTGTCCTGGGCGTTCTGCAGGTCGAGAAATTCCGATTCTTCGATCAAGGGGCACACCCAGTAGGCCTGTTGACCCTGGCGACAGGCCGAACGAATGCGTTCGATGACCTCGTTCCGACGGGCAGCAGAAACCAGTTTGGTGGTGATGCCCTGGCGTCCGGGGGGCAATTCGTCAATCACGGAGACGTCGAGGTCGGCATAGTAACTCATGCTCAAACTGCGGGGGATGGGCGTGGCGCTCATCATGAGTTGATGGGGCTGGATCCGGCCGGATTCTCCTCCTTTCTGGTGGAGCGAGAGACGCTGGGCGACGCCAAAACGATGTTGCTCATCGATGATGATCAGCCCCAGGTTCTTGAAGGACACCCGTTCCTGAATCAGCGCATGGGTACCGATGACCAGGCCAATTTCTCCATTGGCGATGCGTTGGTGCAGGTGACGCTGAGCCTGACTCCCGAGTTGTCCCGTCAGCAATTCGACAGGAACTCCCTGGGAAGCGAGCAGGTCGCAGAGTTTTGCATGGTGCTGCTGGGCCAGTAATTCGGTGGGCGCCATCAGGGCCACCTGCCCTCCTCCCTCGATGCATTGAACGGCAGCCAGAGCGGCGACAATGGTTTTGCCACAGCCGACGTCTCCCTGCAACAGCCGATGCATGGGGCGTTCTTGCGCCAGATCCCGACGAATTTCCTCGACGACCCGGCGTTGGGCGGCAGTGAGCGGAAACGGGAGGGATCGTTCAAAAGATCGGGAAAGTTTTCCCTGGGCGGGGTAGGCCTGGGCCAGGGTTTCGCTGCGATGTCGGCGGTGGAAATGCATGGACAACTGCTGGGCCAGCAGTTCATCGAATTTGAGACGTTGCCACAGGGCGGGGACCAGTTGGGACGTATCGGTGGGGCCGTGCAGGATCTTCAGGGTCGTGGCCAGGTCGGGTAACCCCAGGGAATCACGCCAGGAGGGGTCCCAGGTGTCGCTCAGGTCGAGTTGCGTCAGCGCCCGTGACAGGGCGCGCCGCAGGGCACTCTGGGACAGGCCGGCACAGGTGGGGTAAACGGGGGTCAAGGTGGCCGGAAGGGGATTGTTTTCCTTGAATGGTTGGCAACGGGGGTGGATCATTTCCAGTCTCTGGTAGCCCTGGCGCGCTTCACCAAAGAGGCGCAACCGGTTGCCCGGGGCGAACAGGCGCAGTTGGCCGGGATGGAAATGGAGGAAGCGCAATTCGAGCAGGCCGGTTTCATCCCTGACCTGGACGGTCAGGGTGCGGCGGGGACCCTGGCGAATTTCGTGACGAACCACCTGAACGATGAGGCAGGCGCTTTGCCCCGGCGTCAGGGCCGCGACTGAACCGGGATGCCGTTCATCTTCGTAGCGCAGGGGAAGGTGCAGCAATAAATCGAATCCGCTGTGCAGTCCCAGAGTATGGAGCAGTTGGCAGAGGTGCGGGGTGAAATCCAGGGCGCTCAGAGGTACGGTGGGCGGCAGGGGCACGACTCACTTTCCCTGAATGAGCCATGCTTCGGCCTGGGCCAGCGCCTCCGGACGGCCGAGCAGGATCAGGATATCCCCGCTTTCGAGGCGGGTCTCTCCTTCGGGTTGGAACCCCCGCAATCCACGCCGGCGCAGGGCAGTGATTTCCACCCCCCACTGATGAAGGGGCAGGTCACGCAGTTGCATCCCCCTGGCAAGGCTGTTTTCCAGCAGGGTCAGCGTTTGCAGGCGAAGTTGGTCGGGGTTGGTGTTCTCGCTGGATTCGTCGGTCAACCCACGAAAAAACCCGCGCATCAACTGATAGCGTTCGGCACGGACTTGACGGATTCGTTTCAGGACCCGCGACAGAGGTATGCCCAGTTCGAGCAGGGCATGACTGGCCAGCATGAGGGATCCCTCCAGGATTTCCGGAACGACTTCGGCTGCCCCCGCCTCTTTCAGACGATCCAGATCGCTGTCATCACGGGTACGGACGATGACCGGAAGCGCCGGCTTCAACTCCCGGACCAGCGCAATGATGGCGAGAGACAACGCCGTATCGGAGAAACTGACGATGAGCGCCGAGGCGCGCTGGATGCCGGCAGCAATCAGGACTTCCTGTCGTCCCGCATCGCCAAACACGACTTCGTCGCCCGCTTCCGAGGCCAGCCGGACCCGTTGCGGGTCGCGGTCCAGAGCAAGGACGGAGACCCCCTCCTGTTCCAGGAAACGGGCCAGATTTTGACCGCTCCGGCCGTATCCGCAAACGATGACGTGACGTTGCTTCCCATAACTTCGACGGGACAATTCATGGAGGGCGACGGAACGCAGGGCCCATTCATTCTTGCAGACGAAGAGGACGATACGATCGCTCGTGAGCAGAATGAATGGGGCCAGGATCATGCTGATGAGCATGGCTGCCAGAACGATCTGAAGCGGCGTGGCAGGGACCAGATGAAGCCCTTCGGCCTGGGCCAGCAGCACGAACCCGAATTCGCCGGCCGGCGCCATGGCCAGGGCGGTACGCAGTGCAATCGAATCCTGCTCGCCCAGCGCGCGCGCGGGGCCGTACACCGTCAGCAACTTGAGTCCCAGCAGGAGGACCAGGGTCAGCAGTACGGCGGGCAGGTGGTGGACCACGACATTCAGGTCCAGTAGCGTTCCGATGGTGATGAAGAAAAGACCGAGCAACACATCGCGAAAGGGTTTTATGTAATCTTCCACCTGATAGCGGTAATCGGTTTCGGCCAGTAACACGCCGGACACGAAAGCGCCCAGCGCCAGCGATAATCCGGCCTTCTGGGTGATCCAGGCCAACAGCAAAATGACCCACAGGACATTGAGCAGAAACAGTTCCGAGGACTTTTGACGGGCAATCCAGTGGAACCAGAGTCCCAGCCACTTTTTGCCCAAGCCCAGCAACAGGGACAGAATGACGATGGCCTCGAAGACTTCGATGAGCATCAGACGTGCCAGATGATCGTGGGGTTGGGCAAGAGCGGGGATCAGAACAAGGAGTGGGACGACCGCCAGATCCTGAAACAGCATCATGCCCATGATGCGTTGCCCATGGGGGGATTTCAGTTCCGAGCGTTCGGCCAGCAGACGCGAAATGATCGCGGTGGAGGACAGGGACAGCGCGCCGGCCAAAACCACCGTGCCTTGCAGGGGTAATTTCATGGACCAGCCCAGCAAAAAGACCAGCCCGAAGGCCAGTCCCATCTGGGCGCTACCCAGGCCAAATACGGTGCGCTGCAGGGCGATCAGTTGGGGTAAACTGAACTCGAGCCCGACGCTGAACATGAGGAACACGACCCCGAATTCGGCAAGGTTCCGGGTTTCTTCACCGGGGGGAATCCAGCCTGCAGCATGGGGCCCGATCAGGATCCCGGTGAGGAGGTATCCGAGCATGGCCGGCAGGCGCAGGAGACGAAACAGCGCCACGCCCAGAGTCGCCAGGATCAGCAGCAGTAAAATCAGTTCCAGTGTGTCGCTCACGAGTTTCCATTCCTTTGACAGAGAGGTCGAGTTTCACACCCTTCTTGCCCTCAAGTATAATCCGTGAATCATGAATGCTCATCCCGATTCCCTGCCTCTCCTCTCACCCGACACCTTGTTGTCCATGGCGCGTATCATTCTGGAGATCGAGTCCGCGGCCATCCAGTACCAGGCCAGCCGTCTGGATGAACATTTCGTGGCCGCTCATCACTTGCTTCTGGGCTGTCGGGGGCGGATCGTGGTCAGTGGCATGGGCAAGTCCGGGCACATTGGCGGCAAGATTGCCTCGACCCTGGCCAGTACGGGCAGTCCGGCCTTTTTCATGCATCCGGCCGAGGCCAGCCACGGGGATCTGGGCATGATCATCGCTGAGGATGTGCTGCTGGCTCTGTCCAACTCAGGAGAAAGCGATGAGTTGCTGGCCATTGCCCCTTTGCTCAAGCGACGCGGTACCCGCATTCTGGCGCTGACCGGAAACGCGCGCTCCCGTCTGGCTCGTCTGGCTGATGTGCACCTCGAAGTTCGGGTGGAGCGTGAGGCCTGTCCCCTCAATCTGGCACCGACGGCCAGCACCACGGCCGTTCTGGCGCTGGGGGATGCGCTGGCCCTTACCTTGCTCGAGGCGCGCGGGTTTTCCGCCGATGACTTTGCGCGAACGCATCCCGGCGGGGCGTTGGGGAAACGCCTGTTGCTGGCGGTTCAGGACGTCATGCATCAGGGGGAGCGTGTTCCCCGGGTGACGCATCAGGCAACCGTGGCGGAAGCCTTACGGGTCATGTCGGACAAGGGCCTGGGGATGACGGCGGTGGTGGGGAGCGACGATCGTCTCGAAGGAATCTTTACGGATGGAGACCTGCGGCGCGCGCTTGAAACCGGCACCGCCAATTTGCTGGAACAGGAAGTCAGCCAGTGGATGACCCGCCATCCCGTGGTTACTCGACCGGACGAACTTGCGGCCAACGCGGCTCAGGTGATGCAGGACAAGCGGATTTTTGGGTTGTGCGTGGTGGAAAAGAAGCGTTTGGTGGGTGCGTTCAACATGCACGATCTCCTGCGGCACGGAATTGTTTGACAGGAACCCATGAAGTTATCCGCCGAAGATCTTGTGCAACGGGCCCGTCAGATACGGTTGGTGGGATTTGACGTGGACGGGATTCTGACACCGGGAACCTTGACCTTCGATGAACAAGGGCACGAAACCAAATCGTTTCATTCGCGTGATGGGGTGGGGTTGAAGTTGTTGCAGCAGGCAGGTTTGACGCTGGCCCTCGTCACAGGGCGCCAGTCTCCCATCGTGACGTTGCGCGCCCGAGAATTGGGCATCACCCATGTGTTTCAGGGCGTTCATGACAAGCGCCAGGTCATGGATACCCTGCTCTCCGATCTGGGGTTTCGCTGGGACCAGTTGGCTTACATGGGCGATGATTTGCCCGACCTGTCCGTTCTGTGTCGCTCTGCTCTGGCGCTGACCGTCCCGGAAGCCCCGGAGGAGATTCGGGCTGCAGTTCATTGGGTGGCCCCTGTGGGGGGAGGGATGGGGGCGGCCCGGGCAGCGGCAACCTGGCTTTTGCAGGCACGGGGGGAGTGGGCCCGAGTACTGGAACGATGGGCCGACTGATTCAGAATCTGGAGGCCTGGGTACCGGTGGTCGTGGTCCTGCTGTTGGCCATGGTCACCACCTGGCTATGGCGGGTGGTCGAAGAGGGAGGCGCGTGGGGAGAGAAATCCGTCCGCCACGTACCCGATCTCATCATGTCTCACTTTTCTGCCCTGCAACTGGGCGAAAACGGACAGATTCGTTACACCCTGGATGCGTCTAAAATGGTACATTACCCGGACGATGATACTTCTCATTTCGAGACGGTTCTGTTTACCTCCTATGAATCCAGTGGCCCCCCGGTGGATGTGCGTTCCGAGCGGGCGGTGCGCTCCGAACCCCGTGACGAGGTGGTGTTTACCGGACACGTGGTGGTTACCCGTCAACCCACGCCCGAAGAACCCCCGACAGTGATGACGACCAGTATTTTGACGGCCTATCCTCAACGGGGTATCGAAAAGACCGATCAGCCGGTGGTGGTGACTTATGGCCAGGATCGGCTGGTCGCTAATTCGATGATCGTTGACAACAAAACCAAAGTGGCCCATTTCACCCATGCCAAACTTCTCTACCATCCTGCGCCTCGTCATCCTTAGCGGGGTGCTGGCCGGAGTTGTGACGGCCGTTCATGCCGAAAAGTCGGATCATGACCAACCGGTCAATATCGACGCGGATCGCATGACTGCAGATGACACTAAAAAAGTGAGTTATTTCGAAGGGAATGTCGTTTTGACACAGGGAACGATCCACATGACCGCAGACCATATGACGGTTCGCGAAGACCCGGAGGGCATGAAATATGCGTCGGCTTTCGGCAATCCGGTCACCTTCCGGCAGAAACGCGATGGCGTCGACGAATGGGTGGATGGCAAGGCACAGCATGTGGAATACAACGGAAAGATCGAACGGATCGAACTCTTCGACCATGCCGTGGTGCATCAGGGTAAGGATGAAATCAAGGGAGACTACCTGTCCTATGACACCAGGACGGAGTTTCTACGTGCCAACGGAGAGTCCGAGGCACAAAAAGGGAAGGCGCCTGGGCGCGTGCATGTGGTATTGCAACCGGCAAAGAAGGACGAGCAGAAGAAACCTGAGGGTAAGGGGGGCACGGTGCCAGTGCCTGCAGCAGTGACCAAAGACAAAGAGAAGACTTCTTCTCCCCTCATTCTGAAACAGGATACGGATTTATCCCCATGAGCCAGTTACGCGCCGAGCATCTGGTCAAGCGCTATCGCGCCCGCCAGGTGGTGAAGGATGTTTCCCTGACCGTGGAAAACGGGGAAGTCGTGGGGTTGTTGGGCCCCAATGGGGCCGGAAAGACGACCTGTTTCTATATGATCGTCGGGTTGGTGCCATTGGATGGCGGTGAAATCTACATGGACGGGACCCGTCTCAGCGCCTATCCCATTCACCGCCGTTCCCTGATGGGGCTCTCCTATCTGCCGCAGGAAGCCTCGATCTTTCGGCGCATGACGGCGTCGGAGAATATTCGGTCTGTCCTGGAACTTCGTGGCCTGAGCGAATCTGATTGCCAGAAGGAACTGGATCAATTGCTGGAGGAACTGCACGTCAGTCATTTGCGCGACAGTGCCGCTGTCAGTCTGTCCGGGGGAGAACGACGGCGCGTGGAAATTGCGCGTGCCCTGGCGACACGACCCCGTTTCATTTTGCTGGATGAACCGTTTGCCGGCGTGGACCCCATCGCCGTGATGGATATTCAGCAGATCATCCGCTTTCTCAAGAATCGCGGGATCGGGGTGTTGATCACCGACCATAATGTGCGCGAAACCCTGGGAATTTGCGATCGAGCCTATATTATTAATCAGGGAGGGGTCCTGGCTGCGGGAAAGCCCGATGAAATCGTCTACAATGAAAGTGTCAGAAAGGTCTATCTCGGTGAAAATTTCCGGTTGTGAACCATGAAGGTCCAACTCCAGCTCAAGCAAACGACGCAACTCGCCCTGACGCCGCAACTGCAGCAGTCGATTCGATTGTTGCAACTTTCCACGCAGGAGTTGGAACAGGAAGTCGAGGAGTTTCTCCGGCTCAATCCCCTACTGGAACGTGTCGACGGGAAAGACGGCGCGGTTGATTCGGAGCCCGGCGCGTTTGAATCTGCCGATTCCGTCGACTCGGGACCTTCCCCTTCGGCCGAGGTCGAGCAGGAATCCTGGAGTTTCGAAGAAGGAAGCGGCACCGGCCAGGGCGGGCAGGGCGAAGATGAGGACGAGGGGATACAACAGGATCTGCGCGTGGTTCCACTCTCCCTGCGCGATCATCTCCTGGGGCAGGTGCGCCTGATGCCCCTCGGGGAACGCGATCAGGAACTGGTGGCCACGCTGATCGATCACCTGGACGAAGATGGTTACCTGCGCTACGCTTTCATTGACCTGAATTCCAGCGTCTCCGGCGAACTTGGGGAGGTGGAAGAATCCGAATGGCTGGTGGCCCTGCGCATTCTACAGTCCCTGGATCCCGCAGGGATCGGGGCGCGCACCTTGAGTGAATGTCTGGAACTGCAATTGCTGGCCAGCCAGGCGACCGAAGAGGATAAACGACTGGGCAAAAAAATGCTCGATCACCTTGAATGGCTGGCCCAACGGGAATACACTCGCCTGAGGAGGGCGCTGGGCATCGAGGAGCGCAAGGTCAGGGAGTTGCAGCAGATGTTGCAGCACTTCGATCCTCGTCCAGGGGCGGCGTTCAGTGCGACCGAAACGCGCTATGTCGTGCCCGACGTGATCGTGCGGCGAACGGAGCGGGGTTGGAGTGTATCGCTGAATGAGGGAGTGATGCCGCGTCTGCGTGTCAATCAGGTCTATGCCAACATTCTCAAGAAGGGGACTCCGGGCCACTCCATGTCCCAACAATTGCAGGAAGCGCGCTGGTTGATCAAGAATATTCAGCAACGTTTCGACACGATCCTGAGGGTAGCCTGTGCCGTGGTCGAGCGACAAAAGGATTTCCTGGAACGGGGAGAGATCGGGATGAAACCCCTGGTCTTGCGCGAAATTGCCGAGGCGCTGGGGCTCCATGAATCTACCATTTCGCGCGTGACCGTCCAGAAGTATCTGTTGACTCCGCGCGGTTTGTTCGAATTAAAATACTTCTTCAGCAGCCATGTGGGGACGGACAGCGGCGAAGCGGCCTCCTCCACTGCCATTCGGGCACTGATCCGTCAGTTGATCAATCAGGAAGATATCAAAAGTCCCCTGTCCGACCAGCGTATTGCAAACTTGCTGGGCGAGCGGGGGTTTCAGGTGGCAAGGCGGACTGTGGCCAAGTATCGTGAGGCCATGCATCTTTCTGCCGCCAGTTTGCGCAAGTCGTTGTGAGTTGTACATTTTCAAGGAGAACAAGATGAAAGTCACTATCACTGGGCAACACATCGAAGTCACCCCTGCGATACGCGATCATGTGGAGGAGAAAATTGGGCGAATCAAACGCCATTTCGAACATCCACTGGACATCAACGTGGTGCTGACAGTGGAGAAACTCAAGCACAACGCGGAAGCCAACGTCCACGTCAACGGCAAGGACTTTTTTGTCCATACTTCCCAGGGAGATATGTACGAAGCCATCGATGACCTTGCCCATTTGCTCGATCGTCAAATCATCAAGCACAAGGAACGTCAAAGTGACCAGCGGAATGGCCAGCCGCTGAAACACCTGGCCAACGGGGTGTGATCTGCTGTGGGAAGCGTCGTTCCTCGACTTCACCAGTTGCTCAAACCCGACCATATTTTGCTCGATCTGGAAGTGACCAGCAAAAAACGGTTGTTTGAGCAAATCGGGATACTTTTCGAAAATCATGACCAGTTACCGCGCAGTCAGGTCTTCGACGCTCTGTTCAATCGTGAAAAGTTGGGCTCCACGGGGCTGGGTCATGGTTTTGCCCTGCCCCATGGGCGCATGAAAGGGGTGCGAGACACGTTCGCCGCATTTCTGCGCCTGTCGACGGAAATCCCTTTTGAGGCACCGGATGGTCAGCCCGTGCGCATGGTGTTTGCCCTGCTGGTTCCAGAACATGCGAATGAACTGCATTTGCGCCTTTTAGGGGAAATCTCCGAACTCTTCAGCGACGAATCCCTGCGCCAATACCTATTGTCCGTCACGGACCCCCTGGATGTGATCCAGGCGCTTTCTCAACCCCATGCCCTCGGTTAGCGTTCAACGCCTCTTTACGGACAATCGGGAAAGACTCGACCTGTGCTGGCTGGCGGGTCAGAAAGGGGCACTCCGGGTGGTTACCGTCGGTGCCCTGAGTGATTCCACCGCGGGTCTGATTGCTCACCTCAATTTGACGCATCCCCATCGTTTTCAGGTCCTGGGCGCCCATGAAATGGCTTATTTGCAGGGCCTGGACGAAGAAGCGCTGGAGAGGGCCTGGGAGGGTATCTTTTCTTCCGAACTGGTGGCCATTTTTCTCAGCGAAGGGTGTGTATTGTTGCCCGCTCTGGCTGAAAGAGCGGAACAGCGAAGTGTCCCCGTCATGGGGTCGAACGCGGACAGTACCTCGGTCATCAACCAGATACGGCATTACCTCAGTCAGGAGTTGGCCGAGCAGGAAAGCCTGCACGGTGTTTTCATGGTGATTCTCGAGGTGGGGGTGCTGATTACCGGGGATTCGGGGGTGGGGAAAAGCGAATTGGCCCTCGAATTGATTTCGCGTGGGAACGGACTGGTGGCCGATGATGTGGTGGAGTTCTACCGCATCGCTCCAGACACCCTCCAGGGGCGTTGTCCTCCCCTGTTGAGGGATTTTCTTGAAGTCCGCGGACTGGGGTTGTTGAATATCCGTTCCATCTTTGGGGAAACGGCGGTCCGTCCTCGTAAGAATTTAAGATTGATCGTGCATCTCGAGCGGCCGTCCGGGGGCGATCTGAATACCTGCGAACGGCTTCCCATGGGGCGTCAGACTCAATCCATACTGGGCGTGGCTGTTCCCCGGGTGGTCTTGCCCGTGGCGGTGGGGAGGAATCTGGCGGTACTGGTGGAAGCGGCCACGCGCAATTTCATTCTGGAACAGCGGGGGATCAACAGTACCCAGGAATTTATCGATCGTCAGCAACAATTCATGCAGGAATCCTGCGCCCAGGGCGAGTCTCATGAATCCCGGTGAACCAGGGGCGATTACGTCCAAGGTGGTATTGATCAGCGGGTTGTCGGGGTCGGGAAAATCCGTGGCTCTGCGCGCGCTGGAAGATGCCGGTTACTTTGCCATGGACAATTTCCCTCTTTCCTTTCTGGTTTTCGTATTACAGGAGTTGGTGGCGCGGGGCGAGCGTCAGATTGCCCTGACCCTCGACGTGCGCGGCGGAAATGCCCTGAATAACCTGCCTGAGGCGCTCCAGACCCTGCGTGACAATGGGTTGGATGTCCGGTTGCTCTATCTGGAAGCCAGCGATCAGGATCTGGTCCGACGCTTTTCGGAAACCCGTCGTCCCCATCCCCTGGCGCTCCATCAGCATTCCCTTGCAGAATGCATTGCCCTGGAACGGGACCTGTTGTCCGGGGTGGCGGATCTGGCCCGCCGTTTTGATACGACGCATATCACACCCAATACCCTGCGGGCCTGGGTGCGTGATTTCGTGGATCTGGACCCGGCCCGACTCACCCTTTTCTTTCAGTCCTTCGGATTCAAGTTCGGTATTCCGCTCGACGCCGATTTCGTCTTTGATCTGCGTTGTATTCCCAATCCATTTTATGATCCTCACCTGCGTCCATTGACGGGACGGGACCCTGCAGTGATCAGGTTCCTTGAAAATCTGCCCATCGCGCAACGCATGTTCGCGGATTTACAAACTTTTGTGACTTCCTGGATGCCTGATTTCATCAGGGACAATCGCGCGGCCCTGACGGTTTCCCTGGGGTGTACGGGAGGACAGCACCGTTCGGTCTATTTTGCCGAGAAGTTGGCCCGCCATTTCTCCCAGTATCAGTCCACCCGGGTCATTCATCGGGAATTGGACCGCGGGGTGGAAAGGATCGGCGAAGGAGGGCGATAGGCTGCCCGTCTCAGGAGTCTTTCAGGGGGGAATTCAGGTAGTCCAGGAACTGGGTTTCCTGAAGCGGTGGAGAGAAGAAGTACCCCTGGCCGATCCGGCATCCATACCGGGACAGGGTGGTGGCCTGGTTTTGAGTTTCAACCCCCTCCGCGACCACTTCCATTCCCAGATCGTGCGTCAGACCGATGATGGCTCGAACCAGTGTGTCATCCGTGAGGTTGTCGATGAAATCCCGAACGAAGGAACGATCGATTTTCAATGAGGAAAAAGGCAGTTTCTGGAGAAGCGACAAACTCGAATAGCCCGTGCCAAAGTCGTCCAGGGAGATCGATATGCCGAGTTTGACGACTTCGCGGGCGGTTTCCCAGGTTTTTTCCTGCATCAGGGCGGTTTCCGTGATTTCCATGGTCAGTCGCTGGGGCAGGACGGAGAAACGGGCCAGATTTTCTTTGATCTGATCGATCAATGAGAGAGGTTCCAGCAATTGACGGGGCGAGGCATTGAAACTGATTTCGAGCGGCGGGATGTCCATGAGATCCCACCGGTGGAGGAGTCGGCAGACTTCCTGGATGACCCAGTTCCCGATCCCGATGATGAGATCGGAGCGCTCGGCGTGCGGGATGAACATGTCGGGGGCCAGGAGTCCGCGCACCGGGTGATTCCAGCGGATCAATGCTTCAGCACCGCAGATGGCGCCTGTATCGAGGCTGATTTTTGGCTGGAAGTATAATTCGAATTCATGGCGCTTCAGGGCTTCGCGCAATTCCGTATCCAGTTGCCAGTGTTCCATGCCTTCCCGTTCCAACGCATCGGAAAACAGGGCAAAATGGTTTTTTCCCAGAGATTTGGCGTGATACATGGCCATGTCCGCACGTCGTAGCAGCACATCGTATTCCCGGCCATGCTCAGGAAACGTGCTGATGCCAATGCTGCAGGAGGTGTGGAGACGCTGTCCTTCCACCAGAAATTCCTGGGCAATGGCGTGGCAAAGTTTGTCTGCCACTGCGATGGCTGAATTTTCCTGGCCATGGCTCAAAAGGATCACAAATTCATCTCCGCCCAGACGGGCCACCGTATCATAGTCCCTGACCGTCTGGGTGAGACGCAGGGCCACCTCCTTGAGCAGGCTGTCTCCTACGGAATGACCCCGTGCATCATTGATGGTTTTGAAATTGTCCAGATCGATCAGCAGAATGCAAAACGAATTTTCCTGTTCCGACGACGTCCCACGGTTCAGGGCACTTTCAATCGCACATTGAAACAGGAAACGGTTCCCCAGACCAGTGAGCTGGTCGCGCGAGCCTTGAATTTCCAGCCGGGTCTGAAGCTGGACGCGGTCGTCGACATCCCAGAATACGAAAACCAACTGACTGGGAATATGCCGTTCAGGGTCGTGCAGATAGGCCACCGTCTGGTGGTACCAACGTCGTTGCTGCCCGGTCAGGTCCAGCAGTTGAACATCGGATCCCCGCGCCTCCAGAACCATGTGCTCCAACCCCTTCAAAAAGGCATTATGGCCACTTGGGGTATTGGCATGAAGCACGTCGGCATAGAACTCGGTGAAGTGATGTCCGACGATTTGTGCGGGGGTCTGAGCGCCCAGGATGTGGGCCATCCGCTGGTTGGTCTCAAGGATCCTGGTGCTGTGGGGTTCACAGAAGGCGATTCCGATCCCGGTTTGTTCAAAGACCAGTTGAAAACGAAAGGATTGGGTCTGGATTTGTCGCGTCAGCTCCTGGTACATCGTCATGTCGTGCAGGAGAGTGACGACCCCATCCAGTTGATTGTTTTCCGTCAGGATGGGGGCGGCCCGGCTTTCTACCGGAACAAGTTTCCCCGCTGGGGTATGCAACAGGTGTACGGCACCGGAGGAGGCGCGCTGACGGTTTTGAATGACCTGTAACAGCAGGTCGGGGACGGGGGCGAGATGCTCATCGGTCAGTTGGACCTGCTGCTGGAAAAAATTCTTCTTGAGTTTTTCCTGGGAATTTTCCAGCAGCGCCTCTGCCGCCTGGTTGACAAAACGGATGCGGCATTCGGGATCGGTCACGATGATGGCATCATTGATGGAATCCATGATGACGGCGGCTCGTCGTCCCTTGAGTTCGGTGCTTTGCGCCAACTGGATGAGGCGCATGAAGGCCAGGATGATCAGGATTTCAAGCGCGACGAAGTACTTTCCCCAGAGATGCCACCAACGATTTTCGCCGTTCCCCAGGCGATCCAGTTCATCTACCTGGCGGCTGGCATATTCGGCAATTTGTCCCGCCAACTTCCGCAGCGAATCGTCCATGGGGCGATCCAGACCGCGCACCTGTTGGTCCACCAGGCGGAAAGAAAGGGGATCATGGGCATCGAGATGGATCAGGGAGGCTTGGTAGGAGAGGGAAAGGGTGCGGTGAAAAATGGAAATTTGCAGGAATTCGGCCAGTTCGGGCATCTGTTCTTCCCGTGCCAGGATCTGGGCCGCATCCAGTAATTCTTGCGTGGTTTCCTGGGCCTGGAGGAAGGCCGTCAGGTGTTTCTGGCGCAACGTCGGATCATATTGGCGCAGGAGGACGTTCTTCCACTCGTGGATTTCACGCTGAAAACTGACCTGACCTTCCTCAGTGAGTTCTTCGAGGGCAAGTATGCGCGAAACGCGGGTTTTGATTTCTTCGCGATTCTGTGACCGACTTTCACTCCGCCAATTGATCAGCATCACGAAAGACAGAATCCAGGCGATGAGGATCAGACCAACCAGGACGCGAACGTCCCGCGCGCGTTGAAAGGCTTCCTTCATAGGGTTGGGAGGAAAGATCTCATGGGATCATTCTACACAGTGCCCCGTTTGTTTTGTGGACAGGGTATGGAGCAGTTGGCGAATCGGTGTCGGGAGAGGATGGGTCATCAGGTCCGAAAGGGATTTCCAGTGCCCGGGCGTGTCGGAGGGTGAAGGTACGGCACCGCTGACCTTGAAGGCGCACGGGGTCAGGTGCCAGTCGAAATGGGTGAGACGGTGGATGAAGGGAGGAAGGTCGAGTTCTGGATAGGGCACGAGGTCGAGTGTCAGGGAGTGGCCTGCCGGTCGTGAGTCACTGACTTCCATGGGGAAGCTCCATAACCCACCCCATACGCCAGGGATGGGGCGTTTTTCCATCAACCACCGTCCGTCAGGTGTGCACAGCAACAGGAGACGGTGATGGCGCTCGGATCGGACGGTTTTTCGGCGCGCGGTGGGATAACGTTGAGTTTCTCCGCGCAGGTATGCCTGGCATTGGGTCTGGAGAGGGCATGCCGCACAGCGGGGGCGTGTGCGCGTGCAGAGCAGGCTCCCCATATCCATCAAACCCTGGGTATAGGTCTCCAGATCCTGATCCGGCAACAGGGACTCGGCCAGTGCCCATAAACCGGCGTCTTCCGGGGTGTCCAACGCAAAGAAACGTCCCAGGACACGTTTGACGTTCCCGTCCAGAATGGCCGCTCGCTGTCCGTAGGCAAATACGGCAATGGCGGCGGCGGTGGAACGCCCAACGCCCGGGAGTTTTTGCAGTTCTTCGGGGGATCGGGGGAAAAATCCCTGTTGGACGATTTTCTGGGCTGCACGGTGCAGATGGCGACCACGGGCATAGTATCCCAGACCGGACCAGTGGCCCAGCACGGTTTCGAGGTCCGCGCGGGCCAGATCGATCACCTCCGGAAAGGCGGTCATGAAGCGTTGGTAGAAGGGAATGACCGTACCGACCTGGGTTTGCTGCAACATGATTTCCGAAACCCAGATCCGGTAGGGTTCCCGGGTGCCTTGCCAGGGAAGTTCGTGGCGACCGTGTTGACCTTGCCAGGCCACCAGCGTCTGCGCGAAGAAAGTCGAGGGGAGAGCGGGACAATTCACGGTAAATCGGTTAGAATCTGGGCTCAAGTTCGGTGCGGGTGTAGCTCAATGGCAGAGCAGAAGCTTCCCATGCTTAAGACGAGGGTTCGATTCCCTTCACCCGCTCCAGTCACGCCAGGACCATGATTCCGTCCATCTCCACCAAAGCCCCACGCGGTAGCGAGGCTACGCCCACGGCGGCGCGGGCGGGGTAAGGGGCGCTCAGGTGTCGGGCCATGGCTTCGTTGACCTTGGAAAAATTCGCCAGGTCCGTGAGGTATACCGTGACTCGAACCAGATCATTCAAACTCCCCCCGGCGGCCTGGGTGACTGCCTGCAGGTTGGTCAGGACCCGTTCGATCTGGGCGTCGATGCCTTCTTCCAGGGTCATGGTGGTGGGGTCGAGCCCGATCTGCCCCGACAGGTAGACGGTGGACCCTGCCTGGACGGCCTGGGAATAGGTGCCGATGGCGGCGGGTGCGGCTGGGGTGGATAAAATGGTTTTAGACATGGAACTCCGAGGGGTTTTATACGCGGGTTAGACGGACGACATCGGGATTTTCCCGAAGATTTTGCATCAAAGTGGCCAGGTGTGCACGATCCTGAACCTGGACCGTAAAGTTGATCTCGCTATAGGTGCCATCGGCCTTGGCAATGGTGACGCTGTCGATGTTCGAATGCGCCTCGGCAATGGCCGAGGCAACCGTGGCCAGAACCCCGCGACGGTTGAGGACCAGTAACTTGATCGCCACTTCGAACAGTTGACCGCTGTTGTTTTCCCAGGCTACATCCACCCATTTGTCCGGGTCGATACGAGACTGGCGGATATTCTGACAATCCTGCGTGTGAATCAGCAATCCCTGGCCCTTTTTGATCAGTCCGATAATCGGGTCTCCCGGAATGGGACGACAACAGGGGGCAAATTGCACGGCCATGCCCTCACTTCCGCGAATGGTGATGGACGTGCGCGTTTCAGGCGTGGTGGGGACGGTATCCCCGTTCCTGGGGAGCAGGGATCGGGCGACCACGATATTCAGGCGCTTCCCCAGACCAATTTCGGCCAACACTTCTTCCCGGGTCTTGCAACGATCTCCTTTCAGCAGCTGTTCCCACTGATCTGCCGTGAGCGTGGCCGGGTCTGCGTTGAGGGCGCGCAGGGCCTGATGAAGCAGTCGCTCTCCCAGAACTTCGGCCTCTTCGTGGCGCAGAGTACGCAGATAATGGCGGATTTTGGCACGTGCCTTGGCAGTGACCACATAATTGAGCCAGGCCGGGTTGGGGCTGGCCTCGGCCTCTGTAATGATTTCCACTCGATCCCCATTGTTCAGGATGGTACGGAGGGGGGCCAGTTGATCGTTGATCTTGGCAGCGACGCAGTGGTGGCCGATATCCGTGTGGACATCGTAGGCGAAATCCACGGCTGTTGCCCCCCGGATCAGGGATTTGATGGTTCCCTTGGGTGTGAAGACGTAAACGGCATCGGGAAACAAATCGACTTTGATGTGTTCCAGAAATTCTACGGCATCTCCGCTTTCCGATTGATATTCGAGCAACGACTGGAGCCATTGGTGGGTTTTTTTCTGGACATCGCTCAAGGGGGTATTGGAAGACTTGTAGAGCCAGTGGGAAGCCACGCCGGACTCGGCGATCTTGTGCATGTCCTGGGTGCGGATCTGGATTTCCACGGGCGTCCCGAAGGGACCGAACAGAGTGGTGTGCAGGGATTGATAGCCATTGGATTTCGGAATGGCGATGTAATCCTTGAATTTCCCGGGAATTGGCTTGTAAAGTGTGTGCAATGCGCCCAGGGCGAGGTAGCAACTGGGCAGGTCCGGCACGATGACCCGGAAACCATAGATGTCCTGTACTTGCGAAAAGGATAGGGATTTTTCCTGCATTTTCTGATAGATGCTGGACAGATGTTTTTCCCGGCCCTTGATGGACACATCCAGGCCGAAGGAGGCCAGACGTTGTTCCAGCGCACTCAGGATCTTGCCCACCACTTCGCGCCGGTTGCCCCTTGCCGCCTTGAGCGCCTTGCTCAATACGGTATAGCGATTGGGGTAGAGGTAGCGGAAGCCCAGATCTTCCAGTTCCTGATACAGTTTGTGGAGGCCCAGACGATTGGCGATGGGGCCGTAGATGTCGAGGGTCTCCCGTGCAATGCGCCGTTGCTTGTCGGATTTCATGGCCCCCAGCGTGCGCATGTTGTGCAGTCGGTCTGCCAGTTTGATGAGGATGACCCGCACATCCCGAGCCATCGCCAGCAGCATCTTGCGAAAGTTTTCAGCCTGGGCCTGCTGCTCGGTCTGGAATTCCAGGCGATCGAGCTTGCTGACCCCCTCCACCAGTTCGCTCACCGAAGGGCCAAACTGTTCCATGATCTCCTGGGTGGTCGTGCCCGTATCCTCGACCGTGTCGTGGAGCAGTGCGGCGCACAGGGCCTGGGGGTCGAGGTGCCATTCTGCCAGGATGACGGCCACGGAGAGGGGGTGGATGAGGTACGGTTCACCGCTTTTGCGGAATTGCCCCTCATGGGCGCGGGCCGCCAGGTGGAATGCTTGCTCCAGCAGTTCGAGGTCAGACGGGCGCAGATAGGTGGTGGCTACCCGAAGCAGAGGTTCGGAAGTCAGAATCTCGGAGGGGGTAGACGCGGTCACCAGAGTCGAATCAGACTTTATCGATGACTTCCGGCCCGGTTTTGCCTGCCGCGAGTTCGCGCAGCGCGATGACGATGGGTTTGTTGCGTTGCGGGTCGACCCGGGGGGGGGAGCCGGAGGCAATTTGACGGGCGCGTTGAGTGGCCGCCAGGGTCAACTCGAAGCGATTTTGATTGGGGTGCAGAGAATCATCCAGCGTGATGCGTGCCATGATCAGGGTTCCAGGAGAGTGAAATCTAACGCGTTAAAAGAGAGGCGTAACGGGGATACTGACAGGCGCGCCGACAACGCGCGGCGCGCAGGACGGCCGCCAGATCCCTGAGGGCCTCATCAAAATCAGCGTTGATGATAGCATACTCAAACTCGTTCTCGTGGCTCAGGTCGTCCTGCGCCAGAGACAGGCGCTTTTCTATGGTTTCAGGATCATCCTTGCCCCGCCCCTGCAGTCGGTGGCGCAATGTTTCGAGGGACGGCGGGAGAATGAAAATCCCCAGAGACTCCGGGTAGAACTGACGAACCTGGCGGGCACCTTGCCAGTCGATTTCCAGGATGACGTCAAAACCCCGATTCTGGAGATCTTCAAGGGATCGACGCGCCGTACCGTAAAAATTTCCGTAGACTTCCGCCCATTCCAGAAACTGGTTTTCCGTGCGCAAGGTCGAAAAGGTCGTGCGACTGACAAAATGGTAGTCTTGCCCATCGATTTCGCCCTGACGCGGGGCGCGGGTCGTGTGAGAGACGGACAGCCGGACGCGCGGGTCCTGTTTCAGAAGCGCGGCGATGAGGCTGGATTTGCCGGCGCCGGAGGGGGCAGTGACAATGAATAACTGACCGGGCGAGGAAGGGATGGGATCGGACATCATTCCAGATTTTGTACTTGCTCGCGCATTTGCTCGATGTGCAGTTTGAGATCGAGGGAGACGAGGGATAATTCCGAGTGGAGGGCCTTGGAACCCAGGGTGTTGGCTTCACGATGCAATTCCTGCATCAGGAAATCGAGTCGTTTACCGCTTTGTCCCCCGGCCTGGACGACCCGGATCACTTCCTCGAGGTGCATGTCGAGACGGGAAAGTTCCTCGGCTACGTCAATTTTGGCGGACCATTGGGCGACTTCCTGCAGCAGGCGATCCTCATCGACGCTCGCCAGGGATTCGCGCAGACGCTGAGTCAACTTTTCCTGATAGGCGCTGACCAGTGCGGGCATTCGTTCCCTGAGGGGCTGGATTCGCGCGCTCATGGCCTGGGCATGGTCCAGCAGGAATCTGCCCAATTTTTGTCCTTCCCGGCTGCGGGTGGCACTCAGGGAACGAAGTGTGGTGCTGGCCAGGGTTTCCAGCCACTCGTCTGCGGGTGCGCGCTCCAGGGAGCGGGGCAAGACCCCGGGCCAATTCAGGATATCCGCCACAGACAGGGGGCGGGCATCGGGGAACTCTTTCCGGATGAGGGCAGCCGCGATGCGCAACTGCTCCAGGGTGTGAATGTCCGGGGAAAGGGATTGACTTTTCGAGGGATGAGGCAGCCATTCGAGACGGCAGTCCACCTTGCCCCGTTTCAGGGATTGGGACAGAAGTTCGCGCAGGCGCGGTTCACAGGGGCGCAGAACATCGGGCAGGCGAAACTGCAACTCGAGGTAGCGATGATTGACGCTGCGCAGTTCCATCAGCAGGGTCCCTTCAGGGGTCTCCTGGGCGCCTGAGGCAAAGCCAGTCATGCTGTACAAGGTGTTCAAGGGGGCGTATCCTTCAAAACGGAACGATTCGATGACCGTGGGCTATCATACCCTAGTTGCATCCTGTGCTGTAGCCCCCTAGAATCGGGGTCCAACGATTTTACCGTGACAATGAGGACCCTCTATGCGCCCCAGCCAACGTCGAACCGATCAGTTGCGTTCTGTCGAGTTCCTGCGCGGATTCACCAAACATGCAGAAGGTTCGGTTCTGGTGGCCTTTGGGGATACCCGTGTGGTGTGCACGGTGTGCGTGGCGGAAGGCGTTCCTTCCTTTCTCAAGGGGCAAGGCAAGGGTTGGGTGACGGCCGAGTATGGCATGTTGCCCGGCGCCACCCACACCCGCTCCCGGCGTGAGGTCACCGCAGGCAAGCCCTCCGGGCGTTCCCAGGAAATTCAGCGTCTGATCGGGCGTTCCCTGCGTGCCGTGGTGGACATGGAAGTGCTCGGTGAACGAACGCTGCATGTGGACTGCGATGTCCTGCAGGCCGATGGCGGTACCCGTACGGCCAGCATTACCGGGGCCTACATCGCCCTCGAGGACGCCGTGAGCAGGTTGCTGGAGCGAGGGATACTGGATCAGTCGCCCATTCTTCAACCCGTGGCGGCCGTTTCGGTGGGGATCTGGCAGGGCGTCCCGGTCCTGGATCTCGACTACGAGGAAGACAGCACCTGTGATACGGACATGAACGTGGTGATGACCGCCGATGGATATTTCGTGGAATTGCAGGGTACCGCCGAGGGTGTCCCCTTCCGGCGCGGCGAGGTGGATGCGCTGCTGGACCTGGCATCCAGCGGATGTCAGGAATTGATCGGGTTGCAGTTGCAGGCTCTGGAAACCGGTTTGGTCGCAGGATGACAGAGGGGCGCGAAGTCGTTCTGGCATCCTCCAATCCGGGCAAGATCCGTGAATTTGAGGCGCTTCTTTCGCCTCTGGGCTGGAAGGTGCTTTCCCAGAACGATCTGGGGATTGAGGGCGCTGACGAACCCCACCGGACTTTCGTGGAAAATGCCCTGGCCAAGGCGCGGCATGTGGCCCAACAAAGCGGACGCCCGGCCCTGGCGGATGATTCGGGACTCTGTGTGCCTTCGCTACACGGCGCACCGGGCGTGGATTCGGCCCATTACGCCGGCCCCCGGCGACAGGATCAGGATAATAATCAGGCACTTCTGCGTGCCCTTTCCGGGCATGTCGAACGCCGTGCGTTCTATTATTGTGTTCTGGTCTGGGTGATGCACGCGGCGGATCCAACACCGTGCATCACCGAAGGGCGCTGGTTCGGCGAGATTCTGGACGAACCGCGGGGAACGGGCGGGTTTGGCTATGATCCCCTGTTTTGGGTTCCCGAGTGCGGAAAAACCGCGGCTCAAATGACGCTGACCGAAAAGAATGCCCAAAGTCACCGTGCGCGTGCCTGGCAATCCCTGTTGCCCTTTCTGCGGGCATGAAACCGACCCCTCCCCTGTCGCTGTATCTGCATGTGCCGTGGTGCGTCCGCAAGTGTCCCTACTGCGATTTCAATTCCCATGTCATGCCAGCCCGGTTGCCCGAAGAGCGTTACCTGGCGGCTTTGCGTCAGGATCTGGAAATGCAGTTGCCGCGCATTTGGGGGCGCCCCGTGGAAACGGTCTTCTTTGGCGGAGGGACACCCAGTGTCCTGTCGCCGGAAGGCGTGGGGCGCCTGCTCGAGGAGATCGGGGCGCTGGTGCCGCTGGCGGCGGGGGCCGAGATTACCCTGGAGGCCAATCCTGGTACGGTGGATGCAGGACGGTTTCGTGCCTTTCGCGCCGCAGGCGTCAATCGCCTGTCCGTGGGGATTCAAAGTTTTTCGGATGACCAGTTGAAATTGTTGGGCCGTGTGCACGGGTCGTTGGAGGCGCACCGGGCAGCCGAAGCGGCAGCGGCTCATTTTGAGCGGTTCAATCTGGATCTGATGGTGGGGTTGCCCGAGCAAACCCTCGAAGGGGTTGGTGCAGACGTGACCCAGGCGCTTCGGTATGCTCCTTCGCACTTGTCCTGCTATCAGCTGACACTGGAGCCTCATACCCCGTTTTACCATGATCCGCCTCCCCTGCCGGATGCCGATACGCTGGACCAGGGAGAGCGGGCCGCTCATGAGGCTCTGCGCGCTGCGGGGTACGAGGCCTATGAAACCTCGGCCTGGGCGCTGCGGGGGGATCAATGTCGGCATAACCTCAATTATTGGCGCTTTGGTGACTACCTGGGACTTGGCGCCGGAGCCCACGGCAAATTGAGCGGCCCCTGGGGCATCGAGCGGCAGCGCCGTGCCCGTCAACCCGAGGCCTACATGTGTGCGGTGGAAGGAGGGGCGCCAGTCGAGGAGGCGGTGAACGTGGCCGCACAGGATCTGCCGTTCGAATTCATGATGAATGCCCTGCGCCTGTGCCAAGGAGTTCCCAGGGAGATGTACGAGCGTCATACGGGTTTGTCCCTGCAAGGGATCCAGCCCCTTCTGAACCAACTGGAAGAGGAGGGCTGGCTGGAGACCGATCCTCATCGGCTGCGTCCGACCTTGCGCGGTCAGCGCTTTCTGAATGACCTGTTGCAGCGATTTTTGCCATGAACCTCCTGCACCAGACCCCGTGTTCCCTGGGGTGGCTCTCCTGGGTATTTGACGCCACCGGGTTGCGTTGGCTGACCTTGACGGGGACTCCTGAGGAGGGGCATCGTCAGGCCAGGGCGGGTTTTTCGGAAGCGGTTGGGCGTGCGGATAAGTCGGTGCCGGTGGCCTGGGAGGAAGCACTGCTTGCGGCGGTGGAACGCCCCGCCGAAAGGCGTCCGCTCATCCCCGTGCAGGCACAGGGGACGGCTTTCCAGCGGGCGGTGTGGGATGCCCTGAGCACCATCCCGGCAGGGCAATGGCGCACCTATGGCGATATCGCTGCCCAGATTGGCCGGCCGCGGGCGGTGCGTGCCGTGGGTTCCGCCTGCGGGGCCAATCCTCTGCCCTTCCTGATTCCCTGTCATCGGGTAGTGGCGAGCGGGGGACGCTGGGGCGGGTTTGGTCTGGGGCTCGAGGTGAAAGAAATTTTACTTTATCGGGAGGGGATGATTCCCCGGATTTCTGGCCGGATAAATGCCCATGATAGAATTCCCTTTTTATAGTTTGTGGGTCTTGGGCATGATTACCCTTTTCATCAATGGTTCTCCGCGGGCTTATGCCACGGGACCGACGGTGCGTCAGGTTCTGGAAGATCTGGGCGTGGCCGGACGTCGGGTGGCCGTCGAATGCAACGGAGACATCGTGCCGCGCAGCCACCATGACACGAGGACATTGGCCGAGGGCGATCGACTCGAGATCGTGGTGGCGGTGGGCGGGGGTTGACCACCTGTTCCCGGACCATTTCTTAATCTACTGATACTCACTGCAGGACCACCCATGACTTTTTCCGTTTCTCCTGATCCCTTTGTCCTGGCTGGACGTACCGTCCGTTCTCGTTTACTGGTGGGCACCGGCAAATATGCCGATCTGAACCAGACCCGGGACGCCGTGGAAGCCAGTGGTGCCGAGATTGTCACGGTAGCGATCCGGCGTACCAATATCGGGCAAAACCCGGGCGAACCCAATTTGCTGGACGTGATCTCGCCTGACCGTTACACCCTGCTCCCCAATACGGCAGGTTGCTATACGGCAGAGGAGGCCGTGCGTACCCTGCGCCTGGCCCGCGAGTTATTGGACGGACATGCCCTGGTCAAACTGGAAGTCCTGGGGGATGCCGATACGCTTTTTCCGAACATGGTGGAAACCCTCGAGGCTGCGGAAATTTTGATTCGGGAAGGGTTTGAGGTCATGGTCTACTGCAGCGATGACCCCATTCTGGCTCGCCGTCTGGAAGACCTGGGTTGCGTCGCCATCATGCCCCTGGCATCCCTGATCGGATCGGGGATGGGAATTCTCAATCCCTGGAATCTGGGGATCATTCTGGAACGCGCCCGGATTCCGGTGATCGTGGATGCGGGGGTGGGCACGGCTTCCGATGCTGCCATCGCCATGGAACTGGGGTGTGCCGGGGTCTTGATGAATACGGCCATTGCGCAGGCCCGCCATCCCGTGCAGATGGCACGGGCCATGGCCCTGGCCGTGGAGGCCGGGCGGCTGTCCTGGCGGGCGGGACGAATGCCCAAAAAACCTTATCGGGCCAGTGCCAGTTCCCCTTTGGGCGGGCTGATTCAGTGACTGGCTATCCGCCCATCCGCAGTTTCGTTCTTCGTCAGGGCCGCATGTCTCCGGCTCAGCAAAGGGCCCTGGAAGAAGGCTGGGTGCGCTGGGGGGTGGATTACGCCCCCCAGGACCTGCTCACGCCCGAGCGCCTGCAGACGCTTTTTGGGCGTGCGGCTCCCCTCGGGCTTGAAATTGGTTTTGGCATGGGCGAAGGAACCCTGGCCATGGCCTTGCAGCGCCCGGAATGGAATTTTCTGGCGATCGATGTCCATGGTCCTGGCGTGGGGGCTCTGCTCAAGAAACTGGCCGAAAATAACGTCGGCAATGTCCGGGTGATGCGCCACGATGCCGTGGAAGTGGTGCACCACATGATTCCCCGGGCTGCTCTGGATGGCATTCATATTTTTTTCCCCGATCCCTGGCCAAAATTTCGCCACCATAAACGGCGCCTGATCCAACCGCCCTTCGTGAAACTTCTGAGTGAGCGTCTGAAGAGCGGCGGCTACCTGCATCTGGCCACGGATTGGCAGGATTATGCCGAACAGATGCGGGTCGTATTACGCGCCGAACCCCAACTGGAAAACGGAGGGGAGGATTTTATCGAGCGTCCGGACTGGCGCCCTCTGACCCGTTTTGAAAGTCGTGGCGTTCGCCTCGGGCATGGCGTGTGGGACCTGTTGTTTTGGCGCCGGGCATGACCTGCGCAGGGGGCGAGGAAGCCTGCGCGACCCCGGGGGTTTGTGAGAAGGTCGGATTCTGGGGTAACATGGGAAGACTGTCCGTATCTCTCCCTTCCCTTTCTCCTCTGTGACCGAATATGATCCATCAGGTGGAAATCCGCGATCTGAATTTTGGCTATGGCGACCAACTGGTGCTCAAGGGGATCAATCTGACGGTGCCCAAAGGCAGTTTGGTGGCCATCATGGGGTTGAGTGGCTGTGGCAAGACCACCCTTCTGCGTTTGATGGGCGGACAGTTGCTGGCGCGCCAGGGATCGGTGCGTGTGGCCGGTCAGGAATTGAACCACATGAACGAAGCGCAACTCTACGCCATGCGTCGTCAGGTGGGCATGCTGTTCCAGTTTGGTGCGCTTTTTACGGATTTATCGGTATTCGACAATGTGGCTTTTCAAATGCGCGAACATACCCGCCTGCCGGAATCCATGATTCGTGACCTGACCCTGATGAAACTCAATGCGGTGGGACTGCGTGGGGTGCAATCCCTGATGCCTGCCGAACTTTCCGGGGGCATGGCGCGGCGCGTGGCCATGGCCCGGGCGACGGCCCTGGACCCGGCACTGATCCTGTATGACGAACCTTTTACCGGACTCGATCCCATTTCCCTGGGCGCGATCGGCCGTCTGATCCGCCAGTTGAATGATGCGCTGGGGGCAACCTCCGTTCTGGTGACACACGATGTACAGGAGTCGATGAAGATCGTGGACTACATTTATTTCGTTTCGGACGGTGTGATCGTGGCCCAGGGGACTCCTGAAGAAATTCACGCTTCTACCCTGCCCTTCGTGCACCAGTTTGTCTGGGGAGAGGCCGATGGCCCCCTGCCCTTTCACTACCCGGGTCCAACCCTGAAAATGGATTTTGGCGACGAGTGGGGCCAGGCATGAAAGGGACATGGGGGCATGGATTGCGCACGGTGGGCGACACCACCTTGCGCATCGTCGAACGAATCGGTGCCGTGGTTCTGTTCCTGGGGCAGATCCTGCGCCATTCAGGCACCAGTTTTCGACGTTTTGGTCTGGTCATTCGGGAAATCTATTTTGCCGGGGTGCAGTCTCTCATCATCATTCTGGTCTCCGGTCTGTTCGTGGGGATGGTCCTGGGTTTGCAGGGCTTCGAGACCTTGCAGAGTTATGGTTCCTCGGAGAGCGTCGGGGTACTGGTGGCGCTTTCCCTGATGCGCGAGTTGGGGCCGGTGGTTTCAGCCCTGCTTTTTGCCAGTCGGGCGGGTTCGGCCATCACTGCGGAAATTGGCCTGATGAAAGCCACGGAACAACTGTCGGCCATGGAAATGATGGCGGTGAACCCGTTGGCACGGGTCGTGTCCCCCCGTTTCTGGGGTGGGGTGTTTTCCTTGCCCGTGCTCGCTACCCTGTTCGTTGCCATGGGGATCATGGGCGGATTTCTGGTGACGGTGATCATGCTGAAGGTGGACAGCGGAGCATTCTGGTCGCAGATGCAGGCTGCGGTGGATTTTCACCATGACATCGTCAACGGCATGATCAAGAGTATCGTATTTGGCGTGGCGGTTTCGGCCATTGCCACCTTCGAGGGTTATGAAGCACCGCCCACGGCGGAAGGGGTTTCCGGAGCCACCACCCGTACGGTGGTGAGTTCTTCCCTGGCCATCCTGGCCCTCGATTTGTTGCTGACTGCATTCATGATGAAGGGGTGGAATTGATGAACCGTGCAACCTTGAATCTCTGGGTAGGGTTTTTTGTACTGCTGGGGTTTGTGGCTTTTCTGATGCTGGCTTTCAAAGTGGGGAATTTGAACCTGGACGGGTCGGGGGGGACCTATGAGGTGGTGGCCCACTTCGACAATATCGGGCAACTCAAGGAACGTGCCCCCGTGCGTAGCGCCGGAGTGCTGGTGGGGCGGGTTCATTCGGTGCGTTTCGATACCCTCCATTACAATGCCGAAGTACGCATGGCGATCGATACACAGTACCACTTCCCGGTGGACAGTTCTGCTTCGGTTCTGACTTCTGGGATCCTGGGCGAACAGTATGTGGGACTGGATGCCGGTGGGGATGACAAGATGCTGAAGAATGGCGACGAACTCAAGTTGACTCAGGGCGCCATGGTGCTCGAGCGCCTGATCGGCCAGTTTCTTTTCAACAAGGCCCAGGATGGTGGGGCTGACAAGACTTCAAACCGATAAGGGGGCACCATGAAGCGATGGACAGTATGGCAACGGGTCGGGATGACGTTGACTTTGGCAGGGTGGAACCTGGCGGTATGGGCAGCCATCACCCCCGAATCCGTGATTTCCAGCACCGCAGACGAGGTGGTGGCAACCCTGAAAAAGGACAAGGCCATCCAGAACGGGGATCGTGCCAAAGCCTATACCCTGATTCAGGACAAGGTCCTTCCGCACTTCGATTTTACGCGCATGACCCGTCTGGCGATGGGCAAAAACTGGCGTCAGGCCAGTCCCGAGCAGCAGCAGAAGTTGACCGAGGGGTTTCGTGACCTGCTGGTACGGACCTATGCCAGTTCACTGTCTCAATACAAGAACCAGGAATTGAAGGTCAAGGGGGCGGACATGGAGGATGGCGGAAATGAAGCCACGGTGCACTCTGTGGTGATTCCTTCGGGCGGGCCCTCCGTTCCCATCGACTACCGCATGGAAAAGTCGGGGGAGGACTGGAAGGTGTTCGATATCCAGGTGGATGGGGTGAGTCTGGTGACCAATTACCGTAACGAGTTCTCTGACATCGTGCGCAACCACGGGATCGATGGACTGATCCAGGCCATGGCCGACAAGAGCAGACAGGCGGAAAGCAGAACCGCCGGAAAAAAATGATCCAGCGTGAGGGTAACCATCTTTTTCCGGAGGGTCCTGTGGTCATGGACACGGTACCTGACCTGGTGCGATCCACTTCCTTTTCCTCGCTGGGGCCGGAAGTGACCATCGACTTTTCCCGCACGACGGCTCTGGATTCGGCCGCGGTGGCCTTGCTTCTGCATTGGCAACGGGAAGCGGCGCGGGAGAAGAAAAATCTGGTTTTTGTGAGAGTTCCCGACAATCTGCGCGTGCTGATCTCGCTTTACGGTCTTTCTCCATTACTGGAAGGCTTGGTCGAGGTCTGAAACCGATGTCATCCCTGGAACGATCTCTGCCCGCAGTGGAAATACGTGCGGTACGCAAGGCCTACGGTGCGCTGCAGGCCCTGAGAGGGGTGGATCTGACCATCGAGCAGGGGGAAATTTTTGCATTGCTGGGCCCCAACGGAGCGGGGAAAACCACCCTGATCAGCATACTGGCCGGGCTGGTCCGTGCCGATGCGGGAACGCTGAAGGTCATGGGTCATGAGGTGACGAAGGATTATCGTGCAGCCCGGCGAGCCCTGGGGGTGGTTCCCCAGGAATTGGTGTTCGATCCCTTTTTCAGCGTGCGTGAAACGCTGCGGATCCAGTCCGGTTATTTTGGCCTGCGTCACAATGATGACTGGATCGATGAAATCCTTGAAAACCTGCATCTGACTGATAAGGCCGAGGTCAACATGCGTGCGCTGTCGGGGGGGATGAAACGGCGTGTACTGATCGGTCAGGCTCTGGTTCACCGTCCGCCGGTCATCGTGCTGGATGAACCCACGGCCGGTGTGGATGTGGAACTGCGCCAGACCCTTTGGAAGTTTGTTCGGCAACTCAACAGTGCAGGCCACACCATCCTCCTGACCACCCATTATCTGGAGGAGGCCGAAGCCCTTTGTCGGCGTGTGGCGGTACTGAACAAGGGTCAACTGGTGGCCTGCGAACCCATCAGTGAGTTGTTGCAGGGGCGCCAGGCGGCCACGCTGGAAGAGGCTTTCGTGGGGTTGATTCGAGATGGGGAGGCTTAGGATGGGGGTGGGATTTGCGACGTTATTCGGCAAGGAGGTGCTGCGTTTCTGGAAAGTATCTTTTCAGACCCTGCTCGCCCCTCTGGTCGCCACTCTGCTCTATCTGGTCGTTTTCGCGCAAGTCCTGGGGCAGCGCATCAGCGTGTATCCAGGGGTGGGTTATGCGGCATTTCTGGTGCCCGGACTGGTCATGATGGCCATGCTGCAGAATGCCTTCGCCAATAGTTCCTCCAGTCTGGTCCAATCCAAGGTGACCGGAAATCTGGTCTTTGTGCTGCTGGCGCCTCTTTCGGCGTTCGAATTTTTTCTGGCTTACGTACTGGCCGCCATGTTGCGCGGACTGTTGGTGGGGGCGGTGGTGCTGGTGACGGCAGGTTTCTTCTTTCCGCTCCGGATCCATTCCCTGCCCTGGATTCTAGTGTTTTGTCTTCTGGCCACGGGTTTGTCCGGGGCATTGGGGGTATTGGCCGGCATCTGGGCAGAAAAATTTGACCAGATGGCGGCCTGGCAGAATTTTCTCATCCTGCCGTTGACGTTTCTGTCCGGTGCCTTCTATTCCCTTCATTCCCTGCCGCCCCTCTGGCACTTCGTTTCCCGCTTCAATCCGTTTTTTTATGCCATCGATGGGTTTCGCTATGGTTTCATCGGGGTGAGTGACGTCTCGCCCTGGGAATCCCTGCTCATTGTCGGAAGTACCTGTTTGGCCTTATCATGGGCGACTTTGGTTTTATTGCGCAGTGGTTGGCGGGTACGCCCCTGAGCCACGAGCGTGTCGAGAGGACGGAATGATCATGGTACTCCCTCAGGATATCAAGCAATACATTGAAAGTGGACTGGCCTGTCAGTACGTGGACGTCAGTGGGGATGGTCATCATTTCGAGGCCGTCGTCGTCAGTGCGCTTTTTGAAGGAAAAAGCCGTGTGGCTCAGCATCAACTGGTGTATCGAGCCTTGGGAGACCGCATGCGCGAGGAGATCCATGCGCTCTCCATGCGTACCCTGACCCCCGCCCAATGGGCGGAAGTGGGCGTTCGCTAGACAGGTACATCGTGGATAGATTGATCATTGCCGGGGGCCGACCGCTCACGGGTACCGTTGAGATTTCCGGCGCAAAGAATGCGGCTTTGCCCATTCTCTGTGCTTCCCTGCTGACCGCTCAACCGCTCCGGGTGTCCCGGGTTCCTGCCTTGCGCGATGTGGGTACGTTGCTGCGTTTACTCCGGGGCATGGGAGTGGAGGTCGAGGGAGAGCACGGGGAAGTGGTTCTGAGCGCCCCGGATGCCCTGGAACCCCTGGCTTCCTACGATCTGGTCAAGACCATGCGTGCCTCCATCCTGGTGCTGGGACCTCTGCTGGCCCGATTTGGGCATGCCCGTGTCTCTCTGCCGGGGGGGTGTGCCATCGGCGAACGCCCGGTGGATTTGCACTTGAAAGGATTGCAGGCCATGGGGGCCCATCTGTCGGTCGAGCATGGGTATATCGTGGGATCGGCAACCCGCCTGCAGGGCGCGCGGATATTCATGGACACGGTGACGGTGACGGGTACCGAGAATCTGATGATGGCCGCGACTCTGGCGGCGGGGACGACGATCCTGGAAAACGCTGCGCGCGAACCGGAAGTGGTGGATCTGGCCCAGTGCCTGATTGCCATGGGGGCCAGGATTCGAGGTCAGGGTACGGACGTCATTACCATCGAGGGGGTGGAACATCTTCGGGGAACTGCCCACCCGGTCATGCCGGACCGTATCGAAACCGGCACTTTTCTGGTGGCCGCCGCCGCCACCGGCGGGGACATTCTTTTGCGCGGGGTGCGCCCCGGCACCCTGGATGCGGTGCTGGACAAGTTGCGGGAAGCCAATGCCTGCATTCGCTGCACGGAAGAGACGATTCATTTGACCATGGCGGGGCCGAATCATGGTGTCAGTTTGCGTACGGCGCCCTACCCTGCCTTTCCCACGGACATGCAGGCCCAGTTCATGACCATGAATGCGGTGGCGCAAGGCACGACCGTGATCACGGAAACCATCTTCGAGAACCGTTTCATGCACGTTCAGGAGTTACGGCGCCTGGGTGCCAATATCGAGGTGGAGGGCAATGCGGCCATCATTCGGGGGGTCCCTCAACTGGAGGGAGCCACGGTCATGGCCACAGACCTGCGCGCTTCCGCCAGTCTGGTGATTGCGGGGCTGATTGCGCAGGGAGAAACCGTGGTGGATCGGATCTACCACCTGGATCGGGGTTACGAAACCCTGGAACAAAAACTGCGGGCGCTGGGGGCAGAAGTCCACAGAGAACGCAGCGGCACGATTGAATGAACGGTGAAACCATGAACCAATCCAGCACGGCACCCTTTACGGGGATCACTCTGGCTCTTTCAAAGGGGCGGATTTTTGGCGAAACCTTGCCTTTGCTGGCGCGTGCCGGCATCGTTCCGCTGGTGGACCCCGACAGTTCACGCCAACTCATCCTGCCCACCAGTCGGCCCGATGTGCGTCTGGTCATTGTGCGGGCCTCGGATGTGCCCACCTACGTTCAGCGGGGCGCGGCTGACCTGGGTGTGGCCGGGCGCGATGTTCTGCTCGAACAGGAGGGAGACGGACTGTATCAACCGGTGGATCTGCGTATTGCCCGGTGTCGTCTGATGGTGGCCGTGTCTCAGGGGTTCGACTATGAGGGTGCCATACGACGGGGCGCGCGCCTGCGGGTGGCGACCAAGTATGCCAAGTTGACCCGGGAACACTTTGCCGCCAAAGGCGTTCATGTGGATTTGATCAAATTGTATGGCTCCATGGAACTGGCCCCGCTCACGGGTCTGGCTGATGCCATCGTCGATCTGGTGAGCAGTGGCAATACCCTCCGTGCCAATGCGTTGGAGGCCGTCGAGAATATTGCGGAGATCAGTTCCCGGTTGGTGGTCAATGGCGCAGCCTGGAAGTTATACCGAGAGCGTCTGGCCCCGCTGGTGGAGGCCATTGCCCGAGGCGTAAAGGAAACTTTTGGAGAGGAAGGCCCATGAAGATGCGACGACTGGATTCCACGGCGCACGGATTTGATGCGGAACTGGCGCGTCTGACGGCCTTCGACAGTGCCCTGGACGAGCGTGTCGAGACGGTGGTGCGTTCCATTCTTCAGGATGTCAGGGCGCGGGGAGATGAAGCCTTGCTCGAGTACACCCGACGCTTTGACCACCTGGTCGTGGCACAGGCCGCTTCGCTGGAATTGCCCAGGGATACCCTGACGCGCGCGTTGGAGGAGTTGCCACGGTCCCAGCGACAGGCACTGGAACAGGCGGCGGAACGGATTCGCACGTTTCATGAGCATCAGCGCATGGAATCCTGGAGCGTACGTGAAGCGGACGGCACCGAACTGGGGCAGCGTGTCACCCCTTTGGATCGTGTGGGGCTTTACGTGCCCGGCGGCAAAGCAGTTTATCCTTCCTCAGTCCTGATGAATGCCATTCCGGCTGCCGTGGCGGGGGTCCAGGATATTCTCATGGTGGTGCCCACCCCGGAGGGGGTGCGCAATGAATTGGTGCTGGCAGCGGCGGCCCTGGCTGGCGTAGGGCGTGTCTTTACCGTGGGCGGGGCTCAGGCCATCGCGGCCCTAGCCTATGGGACGGCCACGATCCCTGCGGTGGATAAGATCGTCGGCCCCGGCAATGCCTACGTGGCCGCGGCCAAACGCCAGGTTTTTGGCGCAGTGGGGATCGACATGGTGGCGGGCCCCTCGGAAATCCTGATCATTGCGGACGGTTCCACGGATCCCCGCTGGGTGGCCATGGACCTGTTCTCGCAGGCGGAACATGACGAATTGGCCCAGGCGCTGTTATTGTGTCCGGATCCGGACTATCTGGCACTGGTGGAACAGGCCATTGCGGCGCTATTGCCGACCTTGCCGCGTCAGGCCGTGATCGAAAAATCCCTGGCGGATCGGGGGGCTCTGATCCGGGTTCGTGATCTGGCGGAGGCTTGTCACCTGTCCAACCGCATTGCGCCGGAACACCTGGAATTGTCCGTGGCCCGACCTGATGACTGTCTGCCTTTGTTACGCCACGCTGGCGCCATCTTTGCGGGGCGCTACAGTTCCGAATCTCTGGGCGATTATTGTGCCGGCCCCAACCATGTACTGCCCACCGGACGCACGGCGCGGTTTTCCTCTCCTCTGGGCGTCTACGATTTCCAGAAGCGCTCCAGCGTGTTGAAAGTTTCGCGGGAAGGTGCGCGCCACCTGGGTGAGATTGCCGAGGTGCTGGCCTTGCAGGAGGGATTGCATGCCCATGCACGTTCTGCAACCTGTCGTTTCAGGGATGAGGTCTAGCCATCATGGAAGATCTGGTCCGTACCGTGGTGCGGGAAGATATTCGCGCGTGGAATGCCTACCCGGTCCCTGTCGCAGAGGGGATGATCAAGTTGGATGCCATGGAGAATCCCTACGGCTGTTCAAGCGCGTTGCGGGCCCGATTGTCCTCGACGCTGGGGGAACTGGCCTTGAACCGTTATCCTTCGCCCTCCGCCGTCCAACTCAAACGCCAGTTGGGTGCCTTGATGGGCTTGGCCGACGACACGCCCGCCATGGTGCTGGGCAACGGTTCGGACGAATTGATCCAGATGCTGGCCCTGGCGGTGGCAAAGCCGGGCGCAGTGATTCTGGGCGTGGAACCTTCCTTCGTCATGTTTCGTTCGATTGCTCAACTGGCCCAGGTGAACTTTGTGGGTGTTCCGCTCGAACCGGACTTTTCCCTGAATGGTCCGGTCCTGCTGGAAGCCATTGCCCGTCATCGTCCTGCGCTCACTTTCCTGGCCTATCCCAATAATCCCACCGGGAACTGTTTCGATGCGCAGACGGTGGAGGCGGTCATCCAGGCCAGCCCCGGATTGGTGGTGGTGGACGAGGCCTACTACCCGTTCACGGATCATTCCTTCAAGGACCGGTTGGGGCGTTATCCCAATCTGCTTTTGATGCGGACTCTGTCCAAACTGGGGTTGGCAGGGGTACGTCTGGGCTGGTTGTGCGGCCCCGCCGAAATACTGGCGGAAATTGACAAAGTGCGTCTTCCCTACAACATCTCCGTGCTGGATCAGGCGGCGGCGACGGTGATGCTGGAACATCGGGCCGAGTTGCAGGCACAGGTGGAAGCCATCGTTCAGGAGCGCGGGCTGCTGGCTTCGGCCTTGAGAACGCTGGCCCAGGTCACGGTTTTTCCCAGTGCGGCGAATTTTCTGCTGTTCCGCGTGCCTCGGGCCGGACAGGTATTTGACGGACTTCGGCATCATGGTATATTGATCAAGAACCTCGGTCAGGCACATCCGCTGTTGCAGGATTGTCTGCGCGTTACTGTGGGAACGCCCGATGAAAACCGGGCTTTTCTCGACGCGTTGAGCCGGGTGTTGGACTCTCAATGAATACGGACAAGAACATGCGCTGTGCGCGATTGACCCGCACCACTCTGGAAACCACCGTGACCGTTTCCCTCGATCTGGATGGGACAGGCGTTTCCCGTCTGTCTACCGGTGTCCCCTTCTTCGATCACATGCTCGATCAGGTGGCGCGTCATGGTTTGATGGATCTGGAAGTGGCGTGTCAGGGAGATCTTCATATCGATGCCCATCACACGATCGAGGACATCGGCATTACGCTGGGTCAGACATTTGCCCAGGCACTGGGGGATAAAAAGGGACTGGTACGCTACGGCCATGCCCTGATTCCGCTGGATGAAGCGCTTTCTCAGGTGGTGGTGGATCTGTCCGGCCGTCCTGGGCTGGAATATGGCGTGAATTATACCCGTGCCCGCATCGGAGACTTTGACGTGGACTTGATTCGTGAGTTTCTTCAAGGGTTTGTCAATCATGCCCAAGTGACGTTGCATGTCGATAACCTGAAAGGGCGTAATGCACATCACCAGGCCGAAACCATTTTCAAGGCCCTGGGGCGCGCCTTGCGCATGGCGGCGACCCTGGATCCGCGCAGCGCCTCCCAAGTCCCCTCTACCAAAGGCTCTCTCTGATACAGGATCGGAATGTGATGCGCATTGCAGTAGTGGACTATGGAATGGGGAATCTGCGTTCGGTGGCTCGTGCGCTGAACCGGGTGGCACCCGAAGCCGAAGTCGAGGTCACCGACTGTCCTGAACGGTTGCATGCGGCCCATCGCATCGTTTTTCCGGGGCAAGGGGCATTGCCCGATTGCATGAGACGTTTGCACGAGCGTCACCTTCTGGGGGTGGTGCGGGAATTGGCGCAGACTCGCCCCTTTCTGGGGATTTGTCTTGGGCTGCAGGTGTTGTTCGAACATTCCGAGGAAGGCGAAGTGGCAGGATTGGGGTTGTTGACAGGTAAGGTGCGCCGTTTCCCCGCGGATCGGTTCGGGCCCCAGGGAGAACGTCTCAAGGTTCCCCACATGGGCTGGAACGAGGTACATGCGACTCGCGAACATTTCCTCTGGCGCGGATTGGCACCGGATTCCCGTTTCTATTTCGTCCACAGTTACTACGTGCAGGAACTCGATGAGACAGAGTGTGCGGCGACCACCACGTATGGTTTTCCCTTTACCAGTGCGGTGATTCGGGACAACCTGTGTGCCGTACAGTTTCACCCTGAGAAAAGTGCTTCTGCCGGGCTGACCCTGCTGTCCAATTTCGTTCACTGGGCTCCCTGATCCATTATCCAACGTTCATGAAAAAGGTACGACCATGATTGTGATTCCCGCCATCGACCTCAAGGATGGCCGCTGTGTGCGTTTGCGCCAGGGGCTGATGGAAGATGCGACCGTATTTTCCGAAGAACCGGCCCAAATGGCCCAGCACTGGTTGTCGCTGGGTGCCCAGCGCCTCCATCTGGTGGACTTGAATGGCGCGTTTGCGGGCAAGCCGGTCAATGAACAGGCCCTCAAGGAGATCGTGGCCGCAGTGGATGGGGAAATCCCGATCCAGTTGGGTGGAGGGATTCGTTCCCTCGAAGTGATCGAACGATATCTTGACGATGGCATCGATGCCGTCATCATCGGGACGGCAGCGGTCAAGAATCCGGGATTTCTGCATGAGGCCTGTGATGCCTTTCCTGGCCAGATTCTGGTGGGACTCGATGCCAGGGATGGCAAGGTGGCGGTGGAGGGTTGGTCCAAGTTGACCGGCCACGAGGTCCTGGATCTCGCCCGCCGTTTTCAGGACTATGGGGTGGAGGGAATCATCTATACCGACATCGGGCGGGATGGCATGATGACCGGGGTGAATGTGGCGGCGACCGTGGAACTGGCTCGGGCTCTGCACGTTCCGGTGATTGCCAGCGGCGGATTGCAGGGTCTGGACGATATTCGGGCGCTGTGTCAGGCGCAGGAGGAGGGTATCAGTGGCGTGATTACGGGGCGTGCGATTTATGAGGGTACCCTGGACTTTGCGGCGGCGGTGGCGCTGGCGCGTGACTGGCCAGCCGGACAACAATGAGTCTGGCGCGGCGCATCATTCCCTGCCTGGATGTCAAGGGCGGGCGGGTGGTCAAGGGGGTGAATTTCGTTGCCTTGCGCGATGCCGGCGATCCGGTGGAGATTGCCCGGCGCTATGACGAACAGGGGGCGGATGAGGTGACCTTCCTCGATATTGCGGCCAGCGCGGAAGAAAGGGATCTGATCCTGCCCATCATCGAGGAAGTGTCGGCCCAGGTATTCATTCCCCTGACGGTGGGCGGGGGGGTGCGTGACGTCAGGGATGTGCGTCGATTGCTCAATGCAGGGGCGGATAAGGTCAGCATCAACTCTGCGGCATTGCAACGTCCGGATCTGGTGTCCGAAGCCTCGGACTTTTTTGGTGCCCAGTGTATCGTGGTGGCCATCGATGCCAAGCGTGCCGCCACGCCGTCGGGTTGGGGGGTGTTCACCCATGGGGGGCGGCGCCCCACCGAGTGGGACGCCGTGCTCTGGGCGCAGGAGGTGGCACGCCGGGGCGCGGGGGAAATCCTGTTGACCAGCATGGATCGGGATGGTACCCGGGAAGGGTTTGATCTGGAACTGACCCGTACCGTGGCAGAGGCGGTGGGCGTGCCTATCATTGCCAGTGGCGGGGTGGGCAATCTGCAACATCTTTGTGATGGGGTGCGGGTGGGGCTGGCCGATGCGGTTCTGGCAGCCAGCATATTTCACTATGGGGAATTCACGATTCGACAGGCCAAGGAAGCCATGGCCAGTCAGGGTATAGAGGTCCGTTTATGATCACTGCATCTCCAACACAACCTGACGCTTCCTGGTTGGATGCGCTACACTGGGACGCTGAGGGACTGGTGCCAGCCATTGCACAGGAAGAGGGCACGGGGACGGTGCTGATGATGGCCTGGATGAATCGCGAATCCCTGCAGCAGACGGTGCGCCGAGGCGAAGTCGTGTACTGGTCCCGTTCGCGTCAGCGCCTGTGGCATAAGGGCGAAGAGTCGGGGCATGTGCAGAAGGTGAAGAGGATTCAACTGGATTGTGATGGAGATGTCCTGCTCCTGACGGTGGAGCAGGTGGGGGGGATCGCATGCCATACGGGGCGCGCCAACTGCTTTTTTCGTACTCTGGAAGGGGACCGGTGGCACATATCGGATCCGGTGTTGAAAGATCCGCGAGAAATCTATGGTTCCTGAAGAAGTGGAAATTTTGTCTCGTTTGAGCCAGACTCTGGAAGCGCGCAAGGGGGCCGCACCGAGTTCGTCCTATGTGGCCAGTTTGTATGCCCGTGGAGTGGATGTCATGGCGCGCAAAGTGGGTGAGGAAGCGGTGGAAACCATCCTGGCGGCCAAGGACCGGGATCATCCTGCCCTGGTGCGCGAAATTGCAGACCTGTGGTTTCATTCCCTTGTGTTGTTGGTGGATCAGGGAGGGAGCGCCCAGGAAGTGTTGAACGAGTTGGCACGGCGCGAAGGCGTGTCAGGACATGTTGAAAAGGCTGCGCGCCAGGACGCGCAACCCCTTCAGGGAGCGGGATCATGAGTGAGTGTTTGTTTTGTCGGATCGTACGGGGCGAATTGCCCGGCCGCAAGGTCTATGAAGACGAGGAAATTCTGGCCTTCCATGATATTCACCCGGCAGCGCCGGTGCATTTCATGATCGTTCCGAAGGCACATCGCGATTCCCTGATCCAATGTACGGCCCAGGATGAAGGCTTGTTGGGCAAGATGCTGGGGTTGGCACCCCGCCTGGCTCAGGAGCAGGGCCTGACCGATGGTTTCCGTACCGTGATCAATACCGGTCCCGGAGGGGGTCAGGAGATTTATCACCTGCACATCCACATCATGGGCGGCATCAAATCCTCTCCACTGCCCCGCAGTGGAGATAAATAAAGGGTGCGTCATGCACCGAGGAGGAAGGAAACATGGGTGATCTATTCAGTATCCAGCATTTGTTGCTGTTGTTGTTGATCGTGGTGCTGATATTTGGAACCAAGAAACTGCGCAATATCGGGGCGGACCTGGGGGGTGCAGTGAAGGGGTTCAAGGAAGGCATGTCGGGTGCCGCCGCAACCACCGAAAATTCCGAAGAAAAACGTGGTCTGGACGAGAAAGCGACACCTTCTCCCGTCAAGGAAACGTCTGCTCAGGACAAGACCCCGTCTTGAGGACGGTGTTTGATGCTGGACTTTAGTTTCAGTGAAATTGGACTGGTGGGGTTGGTGGCTCTGATCGCCATTGGCCCGGAGCGCATGCCAAAGGTGGCGCGCGGGGCGGGCGTCCTGTTTGGACGGTTCCGGCGTTATACCCGGTCGGTCAAGGCGGAAATCGACCGGGAATTGCAGCAGGCGGAATTGAAGGATCTGGACAGGAAGATTGCCGAGGCCCGTGCCGAAGCGGCGCGCCAGATTGCGGCCTCGACCAGCGCGGTGGACCAGGTTTTGAACCAGCCGGTTCTGGACGTGCACGCTACCAGCGAGGCCGGCGAAGCGTCCCGCGTCTTTGCGCCCGCAACAGATATTGCCCCTGCCGTCCCGGCGACGGGCGACCCCGAAGCAGGGAACAGGGTATCTCCTGCTGAGGATGTCCCTTGGGGACAAGGGATCGAAGAGCCTCTGAAAGTCGGTCAGACCCTCTTTGGTGGGGACCCCTTCGGGGTTCGGCGTTCCACGCCGCGCCGCAGCCTGTCCCGTGAGCCACAACCGGCGCACGGTGCTTCAGAACCAGGCGCGGAGGAATCGTGAACGAAGAATCCACGACCATTCAGGAATTCATCGTCCATCTCGTCGAATTGCGTACCCGCGCGATCCGGGCCGTGGCGGCCGTATTTGTCGTGTTTGTGGCCCTTCTGCCCTTTGCCAACAAACTGTACACCTGGCTGGCTTATCCCCTGTTGAGCAAAATGCCCATCGGCGGGCACATGATTGCCACAGAAGTCACCACACCCTTTTTCGTTCCCATGAAAGTGGCCGGATTGGTGGCTTTTCTGATTGCCCTGCCCTACGTGCTGGCCCAAATCTGGGGCTTTGTGGCCCCGGGGCTCTATGAGCATGAAAAACGTCTGGCCTTGCCCCTGATTGTTTCCAGTACCCTGCTGTTTTATATCGGAATGGCTTTCGCCTATTTTGCGGTTTTTCCTTTTGCCTTTGGTTTCTTCGCCAATACGGCACCCCAAGGGGTGGAAATGATGACGGATATCGACAAATATCTGAGTTTTGTCATCAGCATGTTCCTGGCCTTCGGATTGGCCTTTGAAACGCCTGTGGCAGTGGTTCTGCTGGTCAAGCTGGGGATCCTGAACGTGCCGCAACTGCGTGCTGCCCGGCGCTATGTGGTGGTGTCCGCTTTTGTGGTGGGCGCCATCTTCACGCCGCCCGACGCGGTCTCCCAAACCTTGCTGGCTATTCCCCTTTGGTTACTGTATGAATTGGGGATCATGGTGGCCAGTCGGGTCGCGCCCAAGGAGGAAAAGGCCGAACCGTTGAAATTGTCGAACCCGGAATCCTGAAGAAGTTCAATCCAACGGCGCTTCCCGGTTTATTGATCGGGTTCGTCCAGGTTACGGATGGTGCCCTTGGGACGCCGTCCGATGCGAACAAAAAATTTGAGCGGCCGGTGATTCCGGATGACCTCGAGTTGTGCGGTCTGCCCGGGTTTGAGTGCCGCCACCTGATTGAGCATGTCGCGGGAATCGCCAATCGGATGCCCTTCGACCCCCACCAGAATGTCTCCCGCGTGAACGCCCGCCTGTTGTGCCGGCCCTCCCTTCAGGAGGGCGGAGATCAACGCCCCACTGGCGTTTTCCAACTGAAAGGAGTTTGCCAGTTCCGGAGTGATGTCCTGGACTTCTACCCCGATCCAGCCGCGTGTCACCCCGCCATTCCGGATGATTTCATCCATGACCTGACGAGCGAGGCTGACGGGGATACTGAATCCGATGCCCTGGGACCCGCCGGATTTGGAATAAATGGCACTGTTGATTCCGACCAGATTGCCTGCGCTGTCTACCAGAGCTCCGCCCGAATTACCGGGGTTGATGGCCGCGTCGGTCTGGATGAAATTTTCGAACGTATTGATCCCCAGGCGGCTACGCCCCAGGGCGCTGACGATGCCAGCGGTGACGGTTTCACCCACGCCAAAGGGATTGCCGATGGCCAGGACCACATCTCCCACCTGAACCTGGTCGGATGATCCAAAATTGATGGCCGGAAGGTGGTCGAGGTCAATCTTGAGTACGGCCAGATCGGTTTCCGGGTCCGTTCCGGCCACGGAGGCTCTGATGGTGCGTCCGTCAGACAGTGCGACCTGGATTTCCTGGGCTCCATCGATGACGTGGTCATTTGTCAGAATGTAGCCGTCGGGGCGTACAATGACTCCCGACCCCAGGCTCATCTGGGCTGGGGAATTGTCCTCGGAGCCGTTATCCCCGAATAATTGACGCGGTTCGCCGGGGGGTGAGTCGGCGCGGTGAGGCGGGGTTTTGCTCGTGAATATATTGACGACGGTGGGCATGGCGCGGTGGGCGGCATCGCGGTAAGAACCCAGGGGTTCCCCCGCAGGAGACGGCGAGGGAGTACCCGAGGAGGCTGTGGAACTGGATGAGTGCGCGGCAGTTTTCCAGGGAGGGGAAAGTTCCTCCAGAGGGATATGACGGAAAAAAGTCAGGGCGAAAAGCCCCCCCGCACAAAGGGTGACGGCCTGGGTAAAAAGTAGCCAGAGTTTTTGCATTGGGTCAATATTGGGTAAGTTGTGACAGGATATTATTTTTCGTTTGATCAAAAAAATAAAAATCCATTAATAAATAAAATGTTATGGATGTTTGTCGTCGAACTGTCGGTATCATGGGAAATTAAGGGTGAGACGCCTCGATTTGATAGAATGACAGGTGAACCGTTGTGTGTTCAGAGCGTGTCGAACCATACGAACTATAGCTGAAAAGAAGGTGAATGGCATGGACAAAATTCAGGCGGATCGGGGGCGTCGGCGTTTGCTGATCGGAGTGACTTCAGCCATTGGCGGGGTGGGCGTAGGGGCTCTTGCCACGCCCTTCGTGCTGAGCATGCTTCCCAGTGCCCGGGCCAAGGCGGCAGGGGCGCCGGTGGAGGCGGATATCTCAAAACTGGAACCGGGTATGATGGTCACTCAGGAGTGGCGCGGTCAACCGGTCTGGATCATCAACCGGACGCCAGCCATGATGGCGCAACTGGAAAAAAACGCGCATTTGTTGAGTGATCCGGACTCCGATCGGTCCGAGCAGCCGGAGCCTTGCAAAAATGTGGCTCGGGCCATGCCGGGGCATGACAATATACTGGTCGTGTTGGGGATTTGTACCCATCTGGGGTGCTCTCCCACAGAGAAACTGAAAGCTGGAAATGAAGGAGGAATGGGATCTGATTGGCCGGGAGGATTTCTCTGTCCCTGTCATGGTTCCAAATACGATCTGTCGGCGCGTGTGTTCAAGAACATGCCGGCACCGCTCAATATGCGCATCCCGCCTTATAC
>NZ_DAHVHV010000001.1:181522-182255 GCF_027317285.1 Ferrovum sp.
AGAGGTTGATCATGGTTTCTCAAGTGATGGGCTGGATAGATGAACGTTTTCCGCTGACAAAAGTCTGGCGGGAACATCTGGCAGAGTACTACGCCCCGAAGAACTTCAACTTCTGGTACTACTTCGGTTCTCTGGCCCTTCTCGTGCTGGTCATGCAGATCATCACCGGTATTTTTCTGACCATGAATTACAAACCGGACGCGCGCTTCGCCTTCGCCTCGGTGGAATACATCATGCGCGATGTGGACTTTGGCTGGTTGATCCGTTACATGCATTCCACGGGGGCCTCCATGTTTTTTGTGGTGGTCTACCTGCACATGATGCGCGGAATTCTCTACGGCTCCTACCGCAAGCCGCGCGAGCTTCTCTGGATCCTCGGGATGGCGATTTATCTGTGTCTGATGGGAGAGGCCTTTTTTGGCTACCTTCTGCCCTGGGGACAGATGTCCTACTGGGGCGCCCAGGTGATCGTTTCCCTGGTGGACGCCATCAGTCCGGAAGTGGCCTTGTGGATTCGGGGCGACTATGTGATTTCGGATGCTACCCTGAACCGGTTTTTTGCTTTTCACGTCATCGCCTTGCCTCTGATACTGCTGGTGCTGGTCTTTCTGCACATCATCGCGCTGCATCAGGTGGGTTCAAATAATCCGGATGGCATTGAAATCAAGGACCATAAGGACCCCGTGAGCCATATTCCCCTGGATGGGATTCCCTTCCACCCCTATTACACGGT
>NZ_DAHVHV010000020.1:0-35099 GCF_027317285.1 Ferrovum sp.
CAGCAACCTCGCAAATCGGCGTTCATGTCAAGTGTTTTTTGCATTTATCGAAAATTTATCGCGTGGATGGATGCCTTAGAAATTGGGAAAAGTCCGCGAATGTCTAAAGTTCAGTTAATTTCATTGACAGTGGAATATTTCACGGGTGAGATCCTGGATCCAGATCGCCATTATGCCAACTACAACTAATTGTGACGTTAGTCACATTTTTTCAGAGGTTTTTTCTGGCCATCCTAATTATAGTCCAAGATCTTCGAAAAGCCAGTGTCAATCAGGCTGTTTATGGGTACAATTTCCCATTAATTAAGAGGCGCCCATCCTCACCAAGCGCATAGAGAGGCCAAAATGCAAATCAATCTATCCTGGGATTCCAGCACCGGCGCAGCGCCTTCATTTTTCAAGGCTGCGGTTCAACAAGCGGCAAATCTGTTGGGGGCTGAGTTGCTCAATCCGGTTTCGGTCACCATCCAGGTGGGCTGGAACGAAATCGGCGGTACCGCCATGGCACCCAATTCAGGAGGGCTAGGAGGCCCCAGTTCAAGCGCCCTTGCCAGTCCCTATGGCACCGTGTCCGTCAACAATCAGCAGATTACGAATTTATTGGTCAACCAGGCCAGTCTGGACGGTCTTTCCACTTTGGCGACCACGCTATCGTCCACCCCTTTGATCACGTCTGGTTATATGATTCTTTCCTCCGCCCAGGCTAAAGTCATGGGAGTGGCAAATCCCTCTGCCACCAGTTTCGACGGTGAGGTAGGTTTTTCCTTGCCATCCTACGCCACCTACAACGAGACGGTTTCTGTCGCTCTTCACGAACTTGCCCACGCACTGGGACGGATAAACGGTTGGGTAGATACCGCGGGCAATGTCTGGAACACCTCCCTCGACCTGTATACCTACTCTGCTCCCGGACAACTCTGGAATCCTGCCTCACCCACTCCGGGGTACTTTTCTCTCAACGGTGGCGTCACCAGCCTCGGGACATTTTCCACCAGCGATACGGCCGACTTTGCCAATATCAGTGATCCTTTTGCCGCGATAGCGAGCAATAGTCCCGCTCTTACCCCCCTGGACTTGCAGGTTCTGCAAACACTGGGGTTTGATGTGGCCCATCCGATCACCCTGGCGTCGAACAGTGTCGCCCATGTCACACCCAACAGTTTCATCACGGGGTCAGGAGGGGATACGGTGATCTTCAGCAGCGCCTTATCCAATTACCACATCAATGCCCTCTCGACTTCCGGAATGGTCACCGTTCAAGACACTGTTCCCAACCAGGATGCCATCAGCACGCTCCTTGATGTGGCCCGACTTCAGTTCACCGACACTTCCCTGGCTTTTGATACGGGCACCACGCAATCCACGGGAGAAGCCGCGCTTCTTCTGGGGGCCGCTTTTGGCACCCAAACAGTGAGCGATAAGGTGCTGTTGGGTGACTGGATCAAGTTCTTCGACAATGGGGGTACCCTGCAACAGGCTGCGCAGGCTTTGGTGTCCAGCGGCAACATCAGTGCAGCGGGCAACACTTCCTTTGTGACCACACTGTGGCAACACGTCATCGGCACCCCCATTGATGCCACCGATCTTTCCCTGTACACCAATGCTCTTGCCAATGGCACCTTCACCCAGGCCTCCCTGCTCATTGCCGCCGCCAACACGATCCCCAATCAAGCCCATCTGAACCTGACGGGACTCGGTCAGACCGGACTGGGATTTACTCCGGTGAGCACGAATGCCCAAGGAATCGACAGCGTCAGTTACGCATCGGCTTCCACCAACTACACCCTTACGGGAAATCCTGGGGCAGGGACCATCACCGTCACCGGAGCAGGGACCACCGACACCCTGATCGGAGTGCAGCATGTCAAGTTCACCGATGTCAAACTGGCTTTTGATATGGGAAGCAATCAGGCCGGTGGTCAGGCAGCCGAACTGATCGGCGCGGCCTATGGGGATGGAGCACTGTCCAACCCAACCCTGGTGACCAGCAGTCTGACCGCCTTCGAGGGAGGAACCACAATGCAGCGGGTGGCCCAGAGCGTCGTGGCGTCCTTGAACCTCGGCAATTCCGCCTTCGTTTCGACCCTCTGGCAACATGTCATCGGCACCCCCATCGATGCCGTCGACCTCACCGGTCTCACCAATGACCTTACCAATGGTACCTTCACTCAGGCTTCCTTGCTGTCCTTTGCCGCAGCAAACCCCATCAACCAGAACCATGTCAATCTGGTGGGACTGGCTCAACATGGATTAGCCTATGCATAAGGGATACGGCAGTCTCATCCTGTCCTCGCCCCCTCTCCTGTCGTGAGCCAATGATATTCCGCCCGGCAAATATTGCCTTTAACCGGGCGATGCGATAGGATCGGCGGTTCGGTTGCTGAACCATGCTGGAGTACGCCACTGATGCGGAGTTTTTCCTTGTCACCACGAGAAATGGTAGCCAGCCTCTGGCGACACAGGGTTCTTGTAGGCCTGATGGTACAAAGAGAAGTGGTGGGCCGTTACCGGGGAGCTTACCTGGGTATCCTGTGGTCTTTTTTTCACCCTTTGCTGATGTTGCTGATCTATACCTTCGTCTTCAGTGTGGTGTTCAAGGCACGCTGGCATGCCGGAAGTGATTCAAAAACCGAATTTGCCCTGGTATTGTTCGCCGGTTTGATGGTTTTCAACCTCTTTGCCGAGTGCATCAACCGTGCCCCCGGACTGGTGATTGCCAATGTAAATTATGTCAAAAAAGTTGTCTTCCCGCTGGAAGTCTTGCCTTGGATCGTATTGGGTTCGGCTTTGATTCATACTTCCATCAGTCTTATGGTCTGGTTGGCTGTGTATGTGGTTTTCTTTGGGTTGCCCCAGGTGACAGTGTTGTTGCTGCCCTTTGCCCTCATTCCCCTGATTTTTCTAGTGATGGGATTGTCCTGGTTTCTTGCTTCCCTGGGGGTCTACCTGCGTGATGCCGCGCAGATCACCAACATTTTGACGACCGTTTTGATGTTCCTCTCCCCGATTTTTTATCCTGCCTCGGCACTCCCTGAAAATTTCAGGAAATGGATCTATTTCAATCCCCTGACGCCCGTGATTGAAACCATGCGTGATGTCTTGTACTGGGGCCATCTTTCCCATATCGTTGCGTGGGTATCGATGCTTTTTGTCTCCATGATCACTGCCTGGCTGGGTTTCGCCTGGTTTCAAAAAACCCGGAAAGGATTTGCCGATGTCCTCTGATGTGGCCATCAGGGTTCGTCACCTGACCAAAAACTACCAGATCTACGAACGCCCCCAGGATCGCCTGAAACAATCGTTGCTCCCCAGGCTGCAACGTTGGCTGGGGCGTCCTCCGTCCCAGTTCTTTCACAATTTCCGGGCCGTGGATCAAGTTTCCTTCGATATCCACAAGGGAGAAACAGTGGGAATCATCGGGCGCAATGGAAGCGGCAAGTCCACCTTGTTGCAGTTGATTTGCGGCACCTTGACCCCCACCGAAGGAACCGTTGAAACCGTGGGACGCCTGACGGCGCTCCTGGAGTTGGGCGCAGGGTTCAATCCGGACTTTTCCGGGCGCGAAAATGTCTTCATGAATGGCGCACTGCTGGGCTTGAGTCAGGCAGAACTCCACGACCGCTTTGAGGAAATTGCCGCCTTTGCGGACATCGGAGACTTCATCGAGCAACCGGTAAAAAACTACTCCAGCGGGATGTATGTTCGTCTTGCCTTCGCCTTGAACGTACTCTGTGATCCCGAAATCATGATCGTGGATGAAGCGTTGGCGGTTGGGGACATGAAATTCCAGGCAAAATGTATCACGGCACTTCGGCGCATACAGGAAAGAGGCGCCACGGTCCTGTTCGTCAGCCACGACATGGGAACCGTCAAAAGCCTTTGCGATCGGGGCATCTATCTGGAACGGGGTGCGCTCAGATCCATGGGGACAGCCGCCCAGGTAGCCGAAGAATTCGTCCGGGTCATGCGCGAGGAAATGAACCAGGAACCCGGATTTTCCCGCCCACCCCGCACCGTCCCTACACCCGATGCCCGGACCGTTCCGCCCTTGCCAGCCCCCCCGGTCGACCCATCGCCCCAACCTCCCCGGACACAGATGGAATTTTCGAGATACGGTTCCGGGGAAGCCATCGTCCATCGGGTCGATTTTCTGGACAAGGCAGGACAACCGATCCTGGAGGCCGAGTTTGATCAGGAAGTCGTGATCCGTATTCACCTCGTCAGCCATGTCCGAAAATCCCTCGCGGTCAGTTACTATATCCACGATGACAAAAAGATTCTCCTGCTGGGGGTTGGTCCCCGACAACTGGATCTGCCGCTCATCGAAGCCGATATCCAGAAATCCTATGTGGTCACTTTCCAGACCCGGGTTCCTCTCCATGAAGGGGCCTACAGCATTCAGGTTCAGGTGACAGAACCCATCGTCGAGGGAGAAACCGCCCGGTTTCTGGACGTCGTCGAGGACGCCATCGTCTTCAAGGTGAATCGCAGGCCGGGTGGACGGTTATGGAGCAAGGTATTCATCCCCACCACCATGACGGTGGAACAGCGATGAAACTCGCCATCATGCAGCCCTATTTTCTTCCTTACCTGGGTTACTGGCAGTTGATCAAGGCAGCGGATGTTTTCATTCTGTTTGATGATGTACAGTTCATTCGACATGGCTGGATCAACCGCAACCGGATACTCAAACCGGAAGAAGGCTGGCAGTACATTCTGGTCCCGCTCCAGAAGCATTCACGGACCGCACTGATCAAGGACATCCGAGCTCATCCCGATAGCGACTGGAAGGAAAAAATTCTGCGCCAACTGGAACATTATCATTACGGCCCCCGAACCCGCGCTCCCTACTACGGAGAGGTCAGGGCGTTGCTGGAGGAACTTTTTTCAACCATCTCGACCACAAGTATGGTTCAGATCAATGCCCACCTCATGCGTGGCCTTTGCGCCTATCTGGACATAAAAACCCGGTTGAAAATTTCTTCGGAGTGCGGATTTGACTATAGTCAGGTGACGGATGCGGGCGAATGGGCCCTGAACATCACCCAACAGATGAAAGGCGTTCAGTACATCAACCCGATGGCGGGACGACACCTGTTTGCGCCGGACAAGTTCAGGGAAAACGGGGTTGAACTGATGTTTCTCGACAGTCGGATGGACGCTTATGACCAACGCAGGGTATTCGAACCCGGGCTGTCCCTCATTGATATCCTGATGTTCACAGGACGCGAGGGAACCAAAAAAATGCTGGAATCCTGCACACTCCTGCCGGCCACTGCCCAACCTTCTGGAACCACATTTTCATTATGAGTACCCAGCCATCCGGACGAAAATTCAGTTATGACGAATACGCGCGGACCCGCCCTCCGGATGATTTCTGGGGTCAGGTTCTGCGTACCGTGCAGGGGGTTCCTGTCCCGGAAGACCAGATCGAAAGGATCGTGGCCGCCATCTGCACTGGTTTGAATTTTGAGCCAGAGGATGTATTACTGGATATTGCCTGCGGGAACGGGGCGTTGTCGCAACGTTTATTCGGCCGTTGTGCGGGCTTTCTGGGCGTGGATCTTTCGCAACACCTGATCTCGGTCGCCCGAACAAATTTTGAAAAACTCCCCAATTTTGGTTTTCTTGAAGTTGGGGCAGGAGACTATGTCACGACAGAAACCAGCCCCAAACGATTTACCAAGGTCCTTTGCTATGGCAGTTTTCAATACCTGTCTGAAAACGAGGCGATCCAGGTGTTACGCACGCTGTACGAGAAATTCACCAGGGTTCGACGCTGTTTTATCGGGAATCTCCCGGATCGTGACCATGCGGCTGATTTTTATAAGCGAACACCCGGCAGGAATGAATTGTCGAATCATGAAACGGCGACAGGATGTTGGAGAACCCGACAGGAATTTGAATACCTGGTCCGCCAATCCGGCTGGAAGGTGAGTTTTTCAACCATGCCACCGGAGTTTTACGCGTCATACTACCGTTATGACGCGCTGTTGATGCGTGACACGGGAAAGTAAAAAGCATGTTGATCAAAAAGGGCATCGAAGATTTGGCACTGTTCAACGGCAAGCCGGCCTTTGCCGTACCCCGTTCCACCTCCAATCTGCTGCAACCGGATATCGAAAAATTTCTGGAATACTCAAAAGTTTTCTACCAACAGGGACAATACACGAACAACGGGCCCAATGTCCGGTTACTGGAAAAAAGGCTGGCGGACTTCCACGAGGTCAGCCACTGTATTACCTTCAACAGCGGATTCTGGGCATTGGCACTGACGATGTCCGTCCTGGCCCTCGAGCATCGCTCAGAGGTTGTGATGCCAGCCCTGACCTATCGGCGCATGGCGGACATTGCCGCGTGGGTTCCGCTGAAGCCGCGTTTTTGTGAAGTGGATCCAGCCACCCTGGCCATGACCCGCGCAACGGTCGAACCCTGTATCAACGAAGAAACCGCCCTGATTCTGGGGGTCCACCCCATCGTCAATGGTTGTGATGTGAAAGGTTTGGAACAGTTATCGAGCGAGACGGGGATTCCCCTGCTTTTTGATTCTGTCGAATCGGTTTACGAAGGCGTGGCAGCAGGTAAAGTGGGGAAATTTGGCCGTGCCGAAGGGTTTTCCCTGCATGCCTGTAAACTGTTGAATGGATTTGGGGGGGGCTATATCACCACCAATGACGGTGCGTTGGCCCAAAAACTGGCTATCCTGAGAGGGTTTGGGTTTTCAGGACTGGATAATGTCGTCCTGGGCCAGGGAATGAATGCCAAACTCAATGAAATTCATGCCGCCATGGCCTTAGCCAGTCTCGATGATGTGGATGCGCAGGTTGAACGCAATCGCGAACGCTATCAAACGTATCAGCGGCGACTGGCTGAAGTGCCCGGATTGCGACTGGTGGAGTTCGACGAGCGTTATCCGACGGGCTACAAAAATATCGTGGTGGAACTGCTCCCGTCCTGGCCACTTTCCCGTGAGATCACCCTTGCCCTGCTCAATGCGGAGAATATCCTGGCGCGTTCCTACTATGCCCCCCCCCTGCATCGCAAGGTCATGGCCTTCCCCCATGTGCCCGCAGATTTGCCAGTGACAGATCGATTGGCAGAAGTTTTCATCAATCTCCCGTGCGGACATCGGGTCAACTCCACTGATGTGGGGGAGATCGTGACTCTTCTGGAGTTCATGACCAGGCATGCAGATGAAATCCTGGAGAAAACCAGGTCAGGAAATCAAGGATGAACACTCGACCAAACCTTGCGATTTTTGGGGCTCCCCCCGCCTTCGACGTACCACTCCCCGTGGGGCAACTTTATTTTCCTTCCTGGGAACGTTATGAACGGGCCTTTCGCGGCATTTTTGAACGTCAATACTACAACAATAATGGTCCGCTTCATGAACAACTGGAGTGCCGGTTGCGCGAGTTTTTTGGGGTAAAGCATGTCCTTCTGGTCAGCAATGCCACCTTGGGATTGATGATGGTGGCCGATGCCCTGGAACTGACGGGTAAGGTCCTGATGCCGGCTTTTACCTTCATCGCCTCTGCTCAATCGGTTTCTCGGGCTGGGTTGGACCCCTTGTTCTGTGACATCAATAGAAACACCCATCAAATCGATGTGGACCAGATCGTCCGTCATATGGATGAGGAAGTAAGCGCCATCATGGGGGTGAACTTATGGGGGGGCACCTGTCAACCACAGATCCTGGAAAAACTTGCGGACACTCTGGGCGTGAAACTCTACTTTGATTCGGCCCATGCCTTCGGATGTGCCATTGAAGAAGGCAAGATCGGCAGTTTTGGTCAGGCCGAAGTGTTTTCCTTCCATGCCACTAAAATCCTGAATGCCACGGAAGGAGGCTGCATCTGCACGAACGACGATGACCTGGCCTTGCGTCTACGCAGTATCCGACCGAGTTACCGGGAGAGCACCCCTTTGGTGCCCGTGGTACGGGTGGCCAATGCGCGTATGTCAGAAGCCCAGGCAGCCGTGGCGCTGATGAGCCTGGAGGATTTTCCGGAAAATCGCGCCAACAATGAAAGATTATACCAGCTCTACGAGTGCCGCTTGCGCGACATACCGGGCATACGCTTGGTGGAGCCGGCGCAAGTCCGAGTATCCAATTACCAGTATCTCATCTGCGAAATTGACGAAATTCGGTTTGGGTTATCTCGTGATCAATTGCTCGAGGTTTTAAAGGCGGAAAACGTGATTGCCCGAAGATATTTCTATCCTGGACTACATCACTGTATTCCTTATGCCAATGACTCCCGGTTTTGTACCGAACCACTGATTCATACCGATGAATTATGTCATTCTTGCCTGCAACTTCCTATTGGAGCCAGAGTCTCGGCGCAAGTCGTGGAAAAGATTTGCGACATTCTCGTCCTGACACAGGCCAACGCCAAATGGATCGCTCAACGAATCAAATGAGGAAAACCTGTTTTGAAAAGTCATGGAGCGTCATTTGAATAGCCTCAGGTCATGGATCGGCATCGCGTGGATCGTGATCAAACGTCCCAAACTGTTTTCGAGTTTTTTTCAGGTGGTACGCTTGGGTGGATGGGGCTATGCCATTGCACTGACAGCGCGCAAACTGGGGCTGGGCAAGAATCGATTCGACAAACCTCAAGCTTATGCCCTGTCGGTGCTCCAGAAAGAAAAGTTACAACGGGAAAAGTTCCGGACAGTTCCTTATTACTTGTCCCCCTCTCCCACGGAAGCCATCCCGCTCACCCCCAGAAAAATCGCCGTCCATCTGCATCTCTATTACGACGACATGACGGAGGTGTGCATCCAGTACCTGAGGCATATTCCTCTTGAGTTTGATCTGTTTGTCTCGGTTCCCGGAAAACGCGCAGTCAAAAATTATCTGAGCCGCTTCAAGCAGGAAATTCCTCGCGTGAATCAAGTAATCATTGAAAATGTTCCCAATCGAGGTCGGGACATTGCGCCCTTCATCGTCCAGTTTGGCGCACGTCTGTCCAACTATGACTATATCGCCCATTTCCACACCAAAAAAAGCCCCCATGCCACGAATCTTGAAGGCTGGTTCAATTCCTTGATGAATCAACTCTGCGGCTCCGAATACGCAATTCGTCAAATTTTACGTTTGTTCGAGGAAGATGCCCGCGCCGTCTATCCCGCCGGGAACAAGGGCGCCTTTTGGGATGCCACGGGCTGGCTGGATAATCATGATATTGCCCGCTCATTTTTGTTCGCCCACGATTTATTTAACATCGATGATTTCCCCTTTGTCGAATTTCCTCAAGGGGGGATGTTCTGGGCAAAAACCGCATGTCTGAAGCAGTTTCTTTCGCTACCTCTGTCTTACCAGGATTTTCCTGAAGAACCGATTCCGGCAGATGCCACTCTGGCCCACGCCCTGGAACGACTTATCCTGATGTTCACGACTACTTCGACAGGACGGAATTATCGTCTTGAAACCCCAGAACTTTCTTGCGAATCTCAGGAATACTACGAGGAACAGAACGATTATTCCCACACAATCGTTCATCAAGACATCAAGGTCTTGGCTTATTATCAACCGCGCTTTTTTTCATCTGCACAACCGGAAGGAGCCGAGTGGAACAGGGTACGCTCGGCCACCCCCTTATTCGAGGGCCACTATCAACAGCACGTTCCCCATGAGGATCTGGGCTATTACGATCAGTCGGCAGGGCAGGCCCTGCTGGAAAAACAAGCCGGGATGATGCAAAAATCCGGCGTGCAGGGGTTTATTTTCCACCTTGAATGGCAGGAGGGTGCCCCTGTTTTCGAGCAGCCTGTGGCAGCGTTGCAGTCAGCCCCTCAGATCACCCTACCCTATTGTTTTTGCTGGACAGGAGACAGGGGGCAGAACCTGGATCAGAGCGACTTGACAAAGCACGCGCGCACTCTGATCAATTACCTGATTCCTTTCTTCAAGGACCCGCGCTACCTCAAGGTGGCCCATCGCCCTATGGTCCTGATCCGGGCCACTGGCACCCACGGGTTTGGAAAATCCTGTCAAACCCTCTGGCGTGAGGAATGTGAGCGACAGGAAATTCAGCCTCCATTTTTGGTGGGGAGCCTGAATTTCGGGGAGGATGCCCCCACCGATTCCGGTTTTGATGCCTTCGTTGAACAAGGGCAACCGGAAGGGATCGAGAAAGACGTTCCGACGATCAACCAGGACCTGTATCCCTACTGGACGCTGAAGGCACCGGTTTTCGATTATGAAGCGGTGGCTGATCATCATGCAAGGCAGTTTTCTGCCTCCGCCTTGCCCTGCTTTCGTTCCCTGGTTCCCTCCTGGGATGGCATGGCTCGCCCACAGGAGGCGTCCGGGGCCATCTTACATCGTTCAACGCCGAAAAAGATGCAGAAGTGGCTGACACAGTTAATTGTGCATACGGAAACCCATCTGCCACCTGACCGTCGTTTCATCATGGTGGATGCCTGGAATGAATGGGGACAGGGGGCTCATCTGGAACCTGACCTCAAATACGGGTATGGTTATCTCAATTCAGTGGGCCGCGCCCTTTGCGATTATCCCTATGACGGTCTGGACTACATCAACCCCGCGCCAGAACTTCACCTGGAGTTCATTCTGGCCCCCGTCGTGGCGCAACGCCTCCAATCAGAAGTTTTTACGAGAAAATATTTTTTGCAGTATCTGGCGCAGTTCTGTTTGACCCAAGGCTTCCAACTGACCATTCATAACTTTTATATTGCCTCTGAATTGCAAGCATTGGGAGTCCGTTGTAATGAGCGCATTCACAGAAAGGTAGATTTCATCATTGAGTTTTCCGAACCTGTCATTTTCCCTCAGGATTCGCTCATAGCCTTGGTGAAAATGGGACTCAGGCATCGCGGTTTCCTCATCAGTGCGACCCCTTGCAACGACCCCGACTTCATTCATGAAGAGACCGCACCAAATTTTTCGATTGGCTATTGGCAACGTGGCGAGGTTTATCTGCGCCCACCCGGTACCTGGAGAGGCTCAAAGGTCTGCCTCCAGGCGATCTATTTCAAGGTTTGCCCTCCCCTTCGGAAAAACCACCAAAAATTGGAGAAGGTCGCAACGATCGTCCGTTTTCATCGCGGTGCCGTCACCGATATTTTGATGAAGTCCCTGTATTCCCTTCTGGCTCAGGCTGACTGCAGGGTTCAACCTTGGCTGGCGCTTCAGGATCTCACAGATGAAGAGACGGACTCCCTGCGACGCAAACTGGAGGGCATGCCCTGGTCTGAGGAATGTCGGCCGATGATTCGGCGCTACACTTCTTCCCCAAACACCCCGGATGTGCGGTCCCTGATGCTGAACGACACGATAAGAGCCATCGGAAAGGGCTATGTAGCCTTTCTCGATTACGATGATATCCTGTTTTCCCATGCCTACAGAACTCTGCTGGCACGACTTGAGAATACCAACAAAAATGCAACCTTCGGACGGGTATTTTCGACCACGGTCGATGCGGAAACCGGAATGATTCTGAGTCGGGAAAAAAATTACACGCTGGGCCTGACCTACCAGGACTATCTACATCTCAACCATGCCCCCCTGCACAGTTTCATGCTCAACCTGAACCTCATCGATCTGACCTGCATTCACTACTTTGACGACATGAAATTCCTCGAAGACTATTACCTGACAATGCAAATCTTTTCTGCGGAAAAAACTGACTGGGCTTCCTTACAGGACAGTATTTTCATTGGTGATTACATCCACCGTCGCGGCGATAAAGAACATACACTGGCGCTATCCGACTCGGATCGGAAAAATCATTTGCTGGAACAGGGTGAGTACCACCTCTGCGAGGAACGAGTAGCGGCCTTGCGCCGGCAGATCCTGGATGCACTCCCCCACGGGGCTGCAATGAACCGGATTCCCCCTTCCCCGGAACCTGGAAACGAGGCAATGCCATGAGTGCCAATCCCAAAGTCTCGGTCATCCTTACTTCTTTCAATCACGGTAAATATATTCGAGAGTCCATCGAGAGCGTTCTGTCACAGACGTTCCAGGACTTCGAGTTGATCATTTGGGACGATGCTTCCTCTGACGATTCCTGGGAAATCATCGGCAGTTATGTCGACCCGAGGATCAAGGCCTATCGTAATGATGAAACCCGACGCTACGTTGCGAATCGGGCGATCGAGGAGGTAGCCTCCGGCCAGTACATTGCCATTCACCATTCAGATGATGTCTGGGAACCGGAAAAACTCGAGCGTCAGGTTCATTTCCTGGATACACACAGCGCCATAGGCGCGGTCTTTTGCCAGACACATGTCATCGATGAAACTGGCGCGTTCCTGGAAGACGACAGCCATTTTTATGCCACCATTTTCGATCAGCCCAACCGGACCCGGTTTCAGTGGCTGAATTACTTCTTCTATCATGCCAATGCCCTCTGCCACCCCAGCATTCTGATTCGCAAGTTTTGCTATGAAGACTGCGGGGTATACCGTAAAGGCCTGGGACAACTTCCTGATCTGGAAATGTGGATCCGACTGTGTTTCAAGTACGACATCCATGTATTGCCTGAAAAACTGGTTCGTTTCAGGGTTCGCTCAAACGAAGCCAATGCCAGCGGGAATCGCCCTGAGACCCAGGCGCGTACGGCCACCGAATTTCATCTCATTCTGGAGAACTACCAACAGATCCGCAGTGCTGAAGAGATGCTGGCTATTTTCCCGGAGGCAGAAGAGTATGTACGCAAGGATGAATTCGAACCGGATTTCGTTCTTGCCTTATTGTCCTTGCAGGACAAGGCGTTGCCCTGGGCAAGGTTATTCGGAATCTCCCTCATTTACCGATTGCTGGCAGATCCGGAAAAAGCTTCCCGCATCAAGTCTGGTTATGATTTTGACTACCGTGATTTCATCACCCTGACGGGGAAATACACGGTTTTTCCACGCACTGATGAGGTAGCCCCCTTATCTGACCTGATTCAGTCACAAGTCAAGATCCTCGAGGCCACTTTGCTGGAATCGGAGAACCGGGTTGCAGAACTTCAGCAACAGTTAAGCGAACAGAGGCGGAATCATCTGGCCCTGGAATCCCGTCTGCCCTGGAGATGGATCTCACCGCTTCGAAAAATATCCTCGAAGATGCTATGGGTCGCAAAAAAAACAGTCCGTCTTGAAAAGTTCATGACCATTGGAGCCGTTCACAAAGGACAGGAAGTCGATGTGGATTTTTATCTGAAAATGTATCCTGATGTTGCCCGTTTGGGTGTGAATCCGGCGGATCACTACCGGACTCACGGACGCCGTGAGGGACGTCTTCCCCACCCTTTGTACTGGCGCATGTTGGGAGATTTTTCAGAATTCACGGGTAGCAGGGAGACCTTGTTGGTGGTTTTTACCGGAGGAGCCGAGGGTTCTTCCAAAGATTTCCTGGTTGAAGTGGTTACGCTTCTCGGGCTGCGCTTCAACCTGATTGTGCTGGCGGACGATTGCGACAAAAGAAAAACGAGTTATCGCGCAGCCGGAGCCGTTGTTCTTCAGGTTGCCGGCATACACACCAATCCCATCCTCTGGGAGAGTGTCATCGGGAACCTTTGCAGTCGCCATGCCATCCGTCTTGCGCTGATCAACGGGATAGGTCCCATCCCTTTTACACGAATTCTGGCCCGTCACTTCATTCCGGTCATCAGCCTTGCACACGCCATCCTTTCCGAAAACCATTCAGCAACTGCGTTGGAGGAGACTCTGTTCTGGTCCAGCCTGACTCTGTTTCCCTGTCAATCCCTGCTGACTACAGCCAGGAGTTTTTTCCCCTATCTGGAGGATCGGGTCGCTACTGTCCTGCATCAAGGACTGCCATCCTCGAAACTAGAGGAACTGGGAACGTTGGACACTCTTCAACGTTCTCCGAGATCAACCAACGAAATTGTGGTATTGGGCGGCGGAGAGTTTTTGTATCAGAACGGAATCGACTTGTTCGCGGCTTGTGCCTCCCTGTTGGTTCGACAATCGCCGAACTTTCGCTATCGTTTTATCTGGATCCGGGATCATGAAGCAGCATCACCGGACCAGAAATATATCTCCGCCGTGATCGATCAGATTCAGCGCATGGGTGTGGCAGAAGTGATCAGTTACTTTGACAAAAAATCAGCGGCCACTCCCGGATATGCCGAGGCCGATCTTTACCTTCTGACAACCCGTTCAAGTACTTTTTCTGCTGAAGGGCTGGAGGCCATGGCAGCAGGCTTGCCTGTGCTCTGCTTCGACCAAGGATCCGGGGTAGCAGAAATTTTGTCCATGGAAGGTCTGGAAACAGCCTGCGTGGCTTCCTACCTGGATGTCCATGACTTGGCCGGTAGGGTGCAATCGCTCGCAGAAAACGAAAACCAACGCCGGGAAATCGGGGAGCGCTGTCGACAATTGGTCAGAAAACCCGGAATGAGCAGTGCTGCCTATGTCTCAAGGTTGGAGAAAGCAGCGCGCGCGATTCTTGAACTTCCAACACAGATCCGGCTAGACATTGAGGAGATTTATCACTCAGGTCATTTTTGCCACGATTTTGCCTCCTTGCAGCAGGTGCAGGATATACCCGAAAAAGAACGGATTCACAGGTACATTTTGTCCTGGTTGACGGGCATCCGGCGCACCAAACCGACTCCGGGGTTTCATCCGGCAGTTTATGTAGCGAAACATGGGTTATCAATCCCCCATGCTGATGCATTTGCCGACTATCTGCGCGCAGGTTGTCCCCATGGACCATGGTTACAACAAGTGATCAGACCGGTGAGCGCAGAAAAACTTGTTGTTCCAAAAAACCAGAAAGTCGCTCTGCATCTCCATGTGTTTTACCCCCACCTGCTGACGGCAATGCTGGAACGTCTGGAGCAGAACACGCTCAAACCCGATTTGTTTGTCAGTGTTCCCCGCGCGGATCATCGCATCCTCGTGGAGGAGATTCTGGCAAACTACGGCGGTCGGGTCGTGCGACTCGAGGTAGTCCCTAACCGGGGACGAGACATTGGCCCTTTTTTGACGCAATTCGGACCGGAATTACTGGCCAACTACGACTTGATCGGTCACCTTCATACGAAATTGACGCCCCATGCCGATCCAGCCATCGGCTCAAGTTGGTATCTTTTCCTATTGGAAAATCTTCTGGGTGGCATTGGCGGTGCCATGGCAGATACCATTGTTGCAACCATGGTGGCCGACCCCACCCTCGGTCTGGTCTTTCCGGATAACCCTCAACCGGTAGGATGGGATCGGAACTTGCCCCATGCCCTGGATCTGGCAGCACGTATGGGCATCGAGAAATTGCCGGAACATTTCAATTTTCCTGTGGGAACCATGTTCTGGGCACGGACAGAAAAACTCCGTCCCCTGTTTGAATTGTCTCTGGCCTGGTCTGATTACCCCGCAGAACCCTTGGTCACCGATGGCACGTTACTTCATGCCATCGAACGAATTTTTCCCTTCCTGCCTTCGCCTGTTTGTACCAAAAATGCCGTGGTGAATATACCGGGATTGTCCCGTTGAACTGATATTTCCTAACCAATATTATTAGGTCACGGGAACGCCAAGCCGTATTGTGCGATTCCAGTCAGAGTTGAAATGTCATCGTAAAATTAACGGACATGACAAGGTTATGGCCCTGTGGCACAATGGTCAGGCGCTCTGGACCAACCCGTTCCATCTCCGGGAAAAACGAACGTCAAAGCGTGTTTTCTTTCTTCCTGACCGCTTTTCTCCATGACCTTTCTGGCTTTTCTCTTTGTGGTTTTGCTTCTGGTGGCTCTGGCCGAGTGGCCAAGAGTTTTCGTGCGCTGGTTCGTGCGCGAACCGGAGTTCCTGTGGACAAGGACAAGAGATTTGGCCGAGCCTGCCCCTTTGGCGGATTGGCGTCGGGTGCTTGAGGTGCCGCTTGAAGAAAGGCGCCTGGCGGTCATCAAACGCGCCTACCGGCGCAAGGCCCAGGTGTTGCACCCCGATCGGGGCGGAGATACGGCGGCCATGACCCAACTCAACGAAGCCTATCGTCTAGCTCTGGAAGAACTTGAGGGAAATTAAGGCACGATTGATTTTTTTCGGCCCCATGGCTGAAGCACTACGGCGCAAATCCGGTAAAATGGGGACTATGGTGTTTCTATGAACGATCCAACGATGAGTCTTCCTCAGTCTTCGCCTGAGAAGGGGGATACGCCTCCCCCTGAGTTTCTTCAGTCCGTCCCCTCCGGTGGGCGCAACAAGGTGGAGATCACGGTCAATCTGCGCAAGATTCCGTTGTTTGCCCAGTTGACAGACGCCGAGATGAAAGGGATCCGGGAGAATTTGCACTTTCGTTTCTTCGAGAAGCGTGCCACCGTGATCCAGCAAGGAACACCCAACGGGGGAATCGTCTTTTTACTGTCAGGACAGTTGCAATTGGTCCGGCTCACGGAAGATGGCCGCGCCATCGGTTTGGAGTTGGTTCCCGAGGGGGGATTCTTCGGAGAGATCAGTCTGCTCAACGAAGGCCCCTACGCGGCCTCCGCCATCACCCTCAGCCGGGTATTGGTCGCCATCCTGCCGCCCGTCCATGCCCTGCACCTGTTTGCCCACTCCCCCAGCGTGATCAACTATCTCCTGCGGTATATGGCCCGCCAGTTGCAACGGGACGCCGAATTCAAAACGCTGCTGGGCATCACCAACACCTCGCGGCGCATCATCAATTTCCTGTGGCTGATCAAGAAAGAAACCCCCACCAAACAATTTATCGTGGAGAACCTGCCCACCCACCAGGATATTGCCAATACGCTCAACACCAGTCGCGAAACCGTCACCCGCGTGCTGATCCTGTTAACCCAGAAGGGCATCATTCAGCGGGAAGCACACCGCCTGATCATTCTGGACCATGAGGCACTGACCCGGATGGCTCTGGAATAACAACTTCAGTGGGCGGCGTCGAAATGGGGAACCACATCCTGGGCTGTCTTGACCGGATTATGATCGAAGTAGTGAGCCAGTCGTTGGACGTCGTCCCGACTCAAAGTACCGGCATCGGCGTTGAGGTGCAGGTAACTGTTGAGGTAGTCATAGCGGGCTTTGGCCAAGTCCCGGCGTGCCTGATAGTATTGGGATTGGGCATTGAGCAGATCCAGGTTGACCCGTTCCCCCCCCAGAATGCTCATACGGGTAGCCTTGATCAGTTGCTGGGCTGAATCTACCGCCTTCTCCAAAGCACGAATCCGGGCAAAACTGCTCAGCACCAGACCATATTGCTTGTACAGATCCACCAGTACCTTATTGGTCTTGTCGTCGAGATCCGCCTGGGCCCGTTCCATATTGGCCTTGGCCTGACTGGACAGGGCGGTAACATAGCCCCCAGCGTAAAGGGGAATACTGAGTTCGATCCCAATGGAACGTACGAACATGTCCTGGGCAAAGGTATAGATGGATCCCTGATTGTTACGACTGACACTGCCCACGAGGTCCAGTTGAGGGGCGTGACCGGCCTGGTCCTTCTTGACTTCCTGTGCGCTGGCATCCACCGCATACTTTTGCGCTGTGATCTCAGGATTGTGGTCAAGCGCCAGGGCTTTCCACCCCTCAAAATCCTCTGGGTCGAGAGGGGATGGGTGGAATTCATCGGTCAGAGGTTCCAAATCAGGAACATCGGTTCCCACGATGCTGTTGAAACTGCGCTTGACGGTTGCCAGGTTCTCCTGGGCCTCGATTACCTGGGACTCGCTCAGGGCATACTTGGACTGGGTTTCCAGGGTGTCGGTCAAGGTGCCCTGCCCTTTCTGGAACAACCGCTCGTTCGCCTTCATCTGTTCCCCGTAGGCCGTATGCTGGGCCTGCACCAGATCGAGTTGGTCCTGGGCATACAACACATCCGTATAGGCTTGTACCAGGCGCAGGATCAGATCCTGAGCGTGTCCGGAAAACTGGGCATCACTGTAATTGGCCTGGGCCTTCCCCTGACGGTACATGGCCATGTCTCCCAGATTGAAGAGAGGCTGACGCAGGGACAGAGTCGTCACTTCACTGATGTAGTTGACTTGCTGACCCGGTTGGGGTGAACCCACATTTGAAATACCCAACAGGTTGGTGCCTTTTTGATAGTCCAAGGACAGGTTAGGCAGCAACTTTGAACGCCCCAAAGCCACGTTTTGCGCTCCTGCATCCCGTTCATGTTGCGCCGAACGGTAGGTCGGATCGTTCTGAAGCGCGGCATCCAGAGCTTCTTCCAGCCCCAGTGCCCACCCCTGACTGGAAACCAGCCCTAAAATGAGGACGAGGAGAGTACGTCTATGGGCGGTTCTCATGCGCTCATTCCTCGCTCATGGAGGTCTTGATACGATCGAACAGGGGTTTGAGCAGATAACTCATCATGGTTCGATTGCCGGTTTTGATGAAGGCCTCCACGGGCATCCCGGGACGCACCTGCAGATTGCCCAGAAGCCGGACGCCTTTTTCTGTCACTTCCGCACGCATGGTGTAATAGGACTGACCCGTTTTCTGATCGGTAAGACGGTCCGCCGATATCTCGGTCACCCGTCCCGGAACATGCGGCGTGGTGTTCCGGTTGAAGGCCGGAAAGGTCATGTCCACTTCCAGCCCCGGATGCATCTTGTCGATGAGTTCGAGGGGGATTTTCCCTTCGATGATGAGGGCATCGTGCGAGGGAACCACTTCCATCATGGGCACGCCGGGGGAAACGACGCCCCCCACAGTGAACACCTTGAGGTCCACCACCGTGCCGTCCACCGGCGATTTCACTTCCGTATTGCGCTGCTCGAAATCCTGGCTGGCGAGGCGGTGCCGGATCATTCCTACTTCTTTTTCCACATCGGTCAATTGCTGGTGGACCTCTTTTTGATAATCTTCCAGACGCTGGCTCTTCTTCAATTTCATTTCGGCTGCCTGACGCTGGGTATACCCCAGGCGCCCGCTCTCCTCAGCCATGATTCCATTGACTTCCGCCTGGTTTCGCTGCAAGTCCAGAAAACGGCTCTTGGCCACATATCCTTCCTTGACCAGATCGCGCATGTTGTCGATCTGTTCCGTCAGGTATTGAAGTTGCTGGGCGCGGCTGCTCCTGGCCAGTTCCAGTCCGGCAGCCTGCTGTTCCAGTCCGGCAATATTCTCGTCCATGGCCGAGAGTTCATTTTGCAGCGCCGAACGACGCGCTCCAAACAACTGTTGTTGCAGCGCCATGTCATCCTTGACCGGCGCCTCCCCTTGATGAGCCAATAGTTCCGGGGAAAACTGCAGACGGGTCCTGCCGTCCCGCTCGGCTTCCAGACGAGCCTCCACCGCCAGATCAGAGTAATACTGGGTCCGGCTCATTTCCGCCTGTGACTTGGTCTGGGTATCATTCATGCGTACCAGCACCTGTCCCGCCTTGACCGTGTCCCCTTCCTTGACCAGAATGGCTTCGACAATTCCGCCGGGCTGGTACTGGATTTCCTTGCGGTTGGTGGCAACTTCCACGATGCCGCTGATGGCCACCCCCTGATCCAGGGGCGCAAAAATCGCCCACAACAGGAATCCGCCCACCCCGCCCAACACGATCCACCAGCCCATGCGGGTGTACACCCGGTCATCGGTCTTGATGATTTCCACGGCCGTGGCATCGATGATGTCATGTTTCTTGCGTAATGGATTCACGGAATTCATCATGCCCCCTTCCCTTCCGCCGGTGCGGCCTGCTGGGCTTGTTGCTGTGCCTGCTGGAGTTGCTGTTGTTGGGCCAGATGGGCCAGGACCTGGTCGGTGGGGCCAAAGAGTTGGGCCACGCCATCCCGTATCAGGAGCAACTTGTTGGTCGCGCTGATGATACTGGTCCGATGGGTGATGAGGACAATGGTTTTTTTGCGTTGGCGCAGTTCCAGAATAGCGCGCACCAGAGCCTGTTCCCCCACGTCATCCAGATTGGAATTAGGCTCATCCAGTACCAGAACTGCCGGGTCGCCGTACATGGCCCGTGCCAGCCCAAGGCGTTGTTTCTGTCCGCCCGACAGCCCGTTCCCTCCATCCCCCAGGATCGTGTCATAACCCTTGGGCAATTGCAGGATCAGGTCATGCACTCCCGCGCGCTGTGCCGCTTCCACCACCAGTTCTGGAATCACCATACCGAAACGCGCGATGTTTTCACTCACGCTTCCCTCGAACAGTTCAATATCCTGGGGCAGATACCCCAAGTGCGGCCCCAACTGGTCCTTGTTCCACTGCACCACATCTGCGCCATCCAGGCGTACCTTGCCCATGATCGAGGGCCAGACCCCCACCAGTAAGCGCGCAAGGGTGGATTTACCCGAACCGCTAGGTCCGATCACGCCCAGCACATCGCCCGGCGCAATGGCCAGATTCAGTCCCTTGATCACGGGAATATTCGATCCCGGAGGAGCCGCCGTCACATTCTCCACGGTGAGGACCCCCTCTGGAGGCGGCAACTCCATGCCCGGGATGCGCGGTGGATTGGTGGCCAAGAGGAGCACCAGGCGCTCGTAAGCACTACGCGTGGCACTGAACTGCCGCCACACGCTGATGAGCAGTTGCACCGGTCCCATGGCCTTACCCATGAGGATGGAACCAGCAATCATCATCCCAGGGGTAATGCTGCCATTGATCGCCAGCCATCCCCCCACCCCCAGCACCAGGGATTGGGACGTCACTGACATAAACTTGGTTGCGGCGCCCACAATGCCCGCCTTTTCACTGGCCTCGGCCTGCAGGGTAATGAAACGGCTGTGCAGGGTGTACCAGCGCCGCTGCAAATGGGGCAACATCCCCATGGCCTCGATCACTTCAGCGTTACGCAGGTTATTGCTGGCCAGATTACTGGAGGTAATGGCCAGGGTATTGGCCTCGGACAGGGGTTTGTGGGAGACTTTTTCGTTGAGCCAGGCCAGCCAGATCAGGATCAGGGTGGTGACGAGGGAAAACAGGCCCAGCCAGACATTGAACAAAAAGATGACCAACAGATAAATGGGGAACCACGGCGCATCAAAAAAGGCAAAAAGGGCATTGCCGGTCATGAACTGGCGCAGGGCCGTCAAATCCTGCAGGGCCTGCCCCGCATTGCCGCCAGCTTTCCGGAGGCTTTGCTCGAAAGCCGCGGTGTACACCCGTTTGTTGAGTTTCTCATCCAGTTTGGCCCCCACCCGAATCAGGATGAAACTCCGCACAAACTCCAGGGCACTCATGAAAATGTAGGCCCCCACCGCCATGATCGTGACCATCAGCAAGGTCACCTCGTTGCGACTGGGTAGAACCCGATCATACACTTGCAACATATATAAGGAGGGGGCCAGCATCAGTAGATTGATGATGGCACTGAACACCCCTACCGTCCGAAAAACGCTACGGTAGGCCAATACCGCCTGACCGATTTCATTCTGGGGGATTTTTGGGAATGAATAAGGTGATTTCATGAATTGAAATGAAAAGTTAACAGTAACAACCTAGAATGGCTGAAATTTTTAAGTGACGGATGTCACAGAAAATAACGTGATTATCATCACAGGAATGTAGCATATCCCGATCCGTCTGTCCACGACAAAGTCGGGAATTACTGTAATCAGGATTGATTTGAGACAAAAAAACACAATACCGGGTTAGTGCTGGTCTAGTTCAAACTCTAAGGAGAATTACTCATCAAATTGTCTTCCGCACCCGAACCCCAACCTCCACATTGCTATCGCCCGACCAATCAGGTACGATTGGCATCCTGTCCAGTTAATTATCGTGGGTAAATTTGTCAACCTCGACCCATTCTTCACTGAAGTGTCATCATGAAAATTGGGGGGTATAGGGTGGAGGAGGTACCGTCGCCCGCACCGGACGGTAGGCCCGAGCCAACAGTTGCCGTCCTCATCGTCAATTACAATGGCGGAGAGATGCTCCTGAAATGCCTGTCCCACGTGCGCCGGCAAACCTGCACTTCGTTTCGCGTCATTGTCGTGGACAATGCCAGCAGCGATGGATCGCTCGAGGTGGCGGAACGGGCTTTCCCCGAAGTAACCTTCATTCGTGCAGGTTACAATTCCGGTTTTGCAGTGGGAAACAATCTTGGCATTGCCGCCGCCCAGGAGTGCGAATGGATCGCCTGTCTGAACCCGGATGCCTTTCCTGAGCCCCTTTGGCTGGAAAACCTGCTCAAGGCCAGCGTCCAGTACCCCCAGTTCAAATTTTTTGGCAGTCTCCTGCTGGCGGCAGAAGATCCGACCATTCTGGATGGAACCGAGGATATCTATCATGTCAGCGGTGCCGCCTGGCGCAAGAATTTTCGTGAACCGCGCAGTAAGGCAGGACATGAACTGATCGAGATTTTTGGGCCCTGTGCCGCAGCCTCCCTGTATCGGCGGGACATTCTGATGGAGGTCAACGGGTTTGACGAGCGCTTCTTCTGCTATTTCGAAGACGTGGATCTGGCCTTCCGCTTACGCCTGCAGGGCCATCGGTGCGCCTATGTCCCCGATGCCATCGTCCACCACATGGGATCGGCCATCACCGGCTACCAGAGTGACTTTACGGTGTACCATGGCCACCGGAACCTGGAATGGACCTTTTTCAAAAACATGCCTTCCCTTCTTCTGTGGATCTACCTGCCGCAACATCTGTTGTTGGTCCTGGCCAGCCTGGTAGCTTATTCCCTGCGCGGGAGGTGCAAATTGATCTTCCGCGCCAAACGTGATGCATTGCTCGGTTTGCCCACCGTCCTGAAGCAGCGCGCGCAGGTGCAACAGACACGAAAGGTATCCCCCGCCGCCCTATTGGCCGTCATGACCCGCGGGGTGTTTACCTCTTACGGGCGACGTTGGTAGATGTCGGCTTCCCTCTCGGTTTCTGTCGTGGTCTATCATCCTGTCGAGAAGGTCCTGAGGGATACCCTGGTTTCCCTGCGTCAGGCAATCCGCCTTGCGCTGGATATCGGAGTGCTTGCTCAGGCCCGCCTCATTCTGGTGGACAATGGCGAGGTACCCGGCCTGTTTGAACCTGATGACTATTTCCGGATCTTCGGGGAAGATTCCGATTCTATTGGGATGAGTTGTCATTCCGGTCACGGCAATATCGGTTACGGACGGGGTCACAATCTTGCGTTGTTCGAAACAACGTGTGACCACCATCTGGTTCTCAACCCGGATGTCATCCTTGAGCCAGACGCCCTGGTTCGTGCGCTCGAGTTTTGCGCGTCACACCCTTCGGTATCCCTGATTTCCCCCCGTTCTCAAACCCCGGACGGCAGCCCCGAATATCTTTGCAAACGCTATCCTGCCCTTCTGGATCTGTTATTGCGCGGATTTGCGCCAGTCTGGCTGAAGCACTTCTTTTCCGACAGACTGGCACGCTATGAGTATCGGGACGAAACCGGCCAGGGGGATTTTTTTTCTCCAGAAATCATCAGTGGCTGCTTCATGTTTGGAAGAACCGATGTTTTCCGTGCGCTCAATGGTTTTTCACCCCGCTATTTCATGTATTTTGAAGACTTTGATTTGAGTTTGCGGGCGCACCGACTGGGAAAACTCCAACATGTACCGACGGTCGAAGTCACCCATCTGGGTGGTAAGGCAGCGGGCAAAGGCTGGCGTCATATCTGGATGTTTGCCCGATCTGCCAGGGTATTCTATCGGATACACGGCTTGAAGGTGTGGTGACGGCATACGGAACACCGCACCCTCAGACGGTTTTCCTTGCCACCACCGTCATGAACTCGCTGCGCTCGGGAGAGAAAAGGTTCTGGAACTCCGCCCAATAAGCGGCCAGTCTGAGACCGAAAGGCAAAGGTTTCGCCCCATCCCCGGGTGGGGCGTTCGCGCAAATTCTCAGACTTTGTTCGTACATCCAATGCGTCGTGGGGTGTTCTGCCTGGAATTCGGAAGAGACAAATCCCGCCTGCTTCAATGCCAGGGCAAGGCTGCTTCGGTTGAAGAGTACCAGGTGCCGGGGCGGTTCCAGACCTCTCCAGTGTTGGCCAAATTTCTCATGCCCAAAACTTTCCAGGTTGGGGGTGGCAACCCACAGAACCCCCCCCGGCTTGAGTATTCTCAGGCACTCCCGAAGTGCTTCGAGAGGGTCGTGGACATGCTCGATGACATGGCTCAAGGTCACCACATCGAAGTGATCCGACAGCAGCCCGGTATGAGGCAATGTCCCTTGCTGTACCGTGGCACCGGTTGCTCTGGCGATTTCCACAGCCGCAGGGTCGGGATCGATTCCATGCGCCTGCCATCCCAGCGACAGGGCGATTTTCAGAAAATCTCCGTTTCCGCAACCGATATCCACCACGGTTCCGGTCTTGTTCACGGGAAGATGGCGGGCCATCAGGTCCAGAATCGCCTTCTTGCCGGGAAGCATCCGGATGATCCAGTAACCTGGTTCAAAGGTAGGCGCAAGCGACAGATGGTATTTGTGATTGAAATAACTATTCTTCAAACCGGACTTGAGCCTGCCCAAAAGAGTTTGCAGATCGGTTTGTCTGGTCTGTTGATGGGTGTAGTATTCGCTGTAGGCCAAGCCAATGGTCGCAGGGGTGGGGCGGGGATCCAGATAGGCGCTGTGGCACCCTTGACATCGATACAGCGACCATTTTCCAGGAGCGTGAAAGAGATGGTCTGTCAGGTCAGCGTACAAAGGTGTCCTTGGCTTTTCCCCGCACACCGGGCATTGATCCTGATTCTCCAGACCATGGGAAGGCCACGAGGGGACGGAATCGGCAGACGGCTCACTCATGATTCCCTTTGCTCGATGATTGCCTGAAAAAAAAGAGAATCGTTTCTCTTCGAAAGATCGTTGGCCCAAATTGCTGGTACAACAAGGTCACGGAAACCAGAACGCTGAGGAATACAGTCAGGATTCCGCTCATGCCATAGCCAACCAACCCATGGGCAAAGGCCGTGCTCAAATTGAAAACAGCGAACATCGTAATCGATATCAGGGATAACTTGATAAACAATTGTAACAGCCCGGTTGCCGAAAACAGCAGCATTGTATCGACCCACACGCGCAAACTCCAGGCGATGGCCGCACCGACGATCCCGAATTGGTGGACCAGAAACCACAAGGTCAGGAGATAAGGTGCAAGTTCCAGGAGATGGAATTTGGCCGGGACATCCGGACGATTTCTGCCCAGCAGGAACGAGAAGGGAACGAAGGCGATGGCATTGAGCCACAGTCCCAGCAGCAGGATATGCGCCACGGGCGCAGCACGGTTGGCCAGTTCCTGCCCTACCCACAGGATCAGGGCAGGCTTGACGAGAAAGAGAAAGGCAGTGATCGCTGGCGTCATGAGAACCATCACCGCCACCGTCGCCTGAACATTCAGGCGCTGTGCCTCATTTTCCTGAAGCGCAGCAAAACGAGGAAGCAACGCATTCTGAAGACTGGCGGGCAGAAGCATCAGGCCACTCACCAAATTGAAGGGGACCGTGTAGGCCGTGACCGAGGCTGCCCCGGATTGAGCTGCAATCACGAACCGGTCAAAGACGGTCAGCAGGGGACCGGCCAGGTTGGTGAGGGAAATCCATCCGCCATAACGCAATAAGGGAGGAATCTCACCAACATCCACAGAAGGTCTTGATTTGAGTGGAATGTGAGTTCGGCATAGAAAAAAAAGAAAAATGGCACCGGTCAACCGTCCGCCAATCATGCCCGCAATCAGGTAATTCAGGGAAACGTAACCAGACATTGCCAGCACCAGCGGCGTAACCTGATACAGGATCGTCGCTGCCAGTTGGCCGACATTCAGGGCAAGGAAGGCGCCTTTTCCCTGAAGCGCCCCCGTCAGCACGGAAGTGGCAGTGATGATGGGGGGGGCCCATACCAGCCAGGGTAGCGCCAACCCCAGTTCTTGTCTGAGTGCCAGGGGAACGCCCGACAGGAAATGATCGAGCAATACCCGGGAAAAGAAATAAAGAAGAACTGAACCCACCAATCCTGATCCAAGACACACCGCCAAGGCCGTCCAAAATACATTTTCCGTCTGCTCGGCAGGGCACTTTCCCAGGCTGGCGAGCCGGTTTGTAGTGGCTCGCCCGATACCAAGGTCAATGGCGCCAAGATAGGTCAGCAAGAGCCAGAGCAAGGTCAGGACCCCGTACCTGATCTCACCCACCAAACGAAGGTAGACGGGAACCGAGAGAAACAAAACCAGCGCGGCAAGCGTACTACCCGCAAAATTGATGACGGTGGAACGACCAATCTGGTGAGTTGCCTTGCGGTTATGAACGGTCATCGCGAAATGGAACTCACCAACCTGATATCGTAGGATGAGGAATTATAGGCTTTTCATTCCAAGACGGTACAAGTGGCTTTCCGGAAAACCGGCCACGGGGCTTGCGAATCATTTTGCAACCCTCTGAAAAAATCATGCAGGGTTACGCCCCCCTGGGTTTCAGGGAAATGGCCAGCACCCCTGCCATGACCAGCATCGAGCCCAGGATTTGCTGCAGGGCAAAGGATTCTCCCAGAAACACATGGGCCAGGTACAGGGTGGTCACCGGGCCCAGGGAGCCGATCAGCGCCGTCTTTCCGGAACCGATCATCCGGATCCCTGCCGACAGCAGAAAAAACGGGATCGCGGTTGAAAATATTGCCATGGCCAGGCCCAATTCATAAACACGCAGCGGCAGTCACCTGTGGCAGATGAAAAATCAATCAATATACAAGTGGATAAAGCAGTGGCGCGGCGCAACATGGAACGTAAACCCGCACAGAATCATCCTTGTATATTGAAAGGCTATATTTTAATATGCACGGATGATACCGAGAAAACTTTTCCCAATCGCCGACCGCGCGCTGAACGAGTTTCCGGCTGTTGCCCTGCTCGGGCCCCGACAGTCCGGCAAAACCACCCTGGCCAAGGCATTGGCGCAGGCGCGTAGCGCAAGTGTGTCAACAGTGTCCATATTTTCCACTTTTACGGTCTGCTGAGGCCGTTTCTTGCGCTGCTTGACAGCGCGGAACTGGATGTTGTCGCAGAACGGGGGAATCAGCGCATGGCATTTGAAATCAAACTTTCCAGCGCCCCCGGATTGAGCAAGGGGTTCTGGTCCGCTCTGTCCGACCTGAAACCTGACAACACCTTCGTCATTGCCCCGGTGACCAGTGCCTACCCATTGGCCCCCGGGGTCGAGGTCGTCCCAGCCACTGAACTTGCGAATTGTTTTACAACCCTCTGAAAAAATCATGCAGGGTTACGCCCCCCTGGGTTTCAGGGAAATGGCCAGCACCCCAGCCATGACCAGCATCGAACCCAGGATTTGCTGCAGGGCAAAGGATTCTCCCAGGAACACATGGGCCAGGCCCAATTCATAAACGCGCAGGAACAGGATCAACCGTTCCAGGCCCGCCAAGATGTAACGCAGTCCGAGAAAATCCAGCAGGCTGGAGGCATAGTAACCCACCAGCCCAAGAGCCAGAATGGTCCACCAGTCCTGCTTTTCAAGGGGCATGGCAGGGTTCCGGCTGAACAAACCGGTGATCAGCATCCGTCTTACTATGCAAGCCGGACCACGGCACGTGCTGTAATCTCCACCCCCATAGCATCCATCAGTTTCCGCACGGTTTCATAGCGCGGCTTTGCCCCAGGCGCAAGAACTTTATACAAACTCTCGCGGCTTAGTCCGGCATCCTTCGCAATTTTTGCCATGCCACGCGCTTTTGCGACATCCCCCAGCGCAGACAAGAACGCGTCAGGGTTGCTATCCTCCAATGCAGCGGCCAAATATTCAGCAATCATTTCCTCGCTGTCGAGATAGTTGGACGCATCAAAGCGGGCTACGGTAATTTTTTTGGTCATGATTTAACCCTCATCAAGTTGTTTTTTAATGGCCTCGGCGCGTGCAATATCACGTTTTTGCGTAGATTTATCGCCACCGCACAACAGCAGATACACCACGCTTTCGCATTGAACAAAATACACCCGATACCCTGCGCCCAAGTGAATGCGCATTTCGCTGATACCACCCCCAACGGGTTCACAATCTCCGAAATTTCCGCTTTCCGCATTCTTGATGCGGCTGACAATTCGCGCACGTGCGCGAATATCGCGCAACCCCTCAAGCCATTCGTCAAATATGTTGGTTGTGTTAATCGTGTACATGGACGATATTGTAGCCGATTGGCTACATAAACTCAATAACGTCTCGTGGCGAAGGATTCGCCCAGAAATACATGGGCCAGATACAGGGTGGTCACCGGGCCCAGGGAGCCGATCAGCGCCGTCTTTCCGGAACCGATCATCCGGATGACTTTGGAATAACTGGGGTCCGGATTTTATTGTAGGCAACTGAACAATAGTAATGGAATGGACGCCCACTTCCCCAAACGGCATCAAAGTGCCAAAGTGTGGGTCGTGTAGACCACAAAACGGGAGGAGCGTCCAAATGAAGATTACGACAATTGGCATCGACTTGGCAAAGGAAGTTTTCCAGATTCATGGCGTGGATAGCCATGGCAAGGTTGCAATACGCAAACAGGTGAAGCGAAAAGACATGGCAAAATTCTTTGCGAATATTGAACCGTGTTTGATCGGGATGGAAGCCTGCGGCAGCGCGCATCACTGGTCGAGGAAACTGGGCGGTTTCGGTCATACCGTCAAGTTGATGGCGCCACAATTTGTGAAGCCGTATGTGAAGACGAACAAGAATGATGTGGCGGATGCGGATGCGATCTGTGAAGCGGTGGGCAGGCCGAATATGCGATTTGTTCCGCAGAAGACGGTGGAGCAGCAGGCGATTCTGTCGGTACACCGGGCAAGGCAAGGTTTTGTGAAAACCAGGACAGCGCAGGGCAATCAGATCAGGGGACTGCTTTCGGAGTTCGGTATTGTGATACCGAAAGGGATCGATGCCATTGCCAAGCGGATACCTGAGATTCTGGAGGATGCCGAGAATGGATTACCCGGCACGATACGCCAGTTGCTGGATCGATTGACGAAGAATCTAAAAGAGATGGATCGCCAGGTAAATGAACTCGAAGCCCAGATACAGCGGTGGCATAAAGAAAACGAAGCCAGCAGCAAATTGGCAGAGATCCCGGGAATTGGACCGATCACGGCGAGTGCTATCGTGGCCTCGGTGGGGGATGCACGGGAATTCAAGAATGGCCGACAAATGGCAGCATGGATGGGGTTGGTTCCCCGACAGAACTCCAGCGGCGGCAAGCAGACATTGTTGGGCATCAGCAAACGCGGCGATACCTACCTACGCACCTTGCTGATTCACGGAGCGCGAGCCGTTACCCGGTTTGCAGAAACCAAGGCAAAACCTGACAGTTGGTTGAGGCAACTGATGGGCAGGCGCAACAAAAATGTGGCGGCGGTTGCCTTGGCAAACAAGAATGCCCGGATCGCTTGGGCGATTCTGGCGAAGGGCGTAATATTCCGCCCTGATTATACCCCGGCTGCCGTTGTTGCCGGTGCATAATCAGGGCGGTCGAGTACACCCGGTATCAACAAACGAGTAAAGGAGTGACACCACCGATTGCACAGGCAATCATGAAATGATGGCGAGACAGGTCAGACCGTGAGTGGCAAAACCTGCAGAGGTCCACAGTGCGTGAAGCACGCTATAGTGATCAGGAGCTACTCAGCGTATTCCATCAGGGATAGAAGCCTTGTGCTTCACAGAAAATCCGGATGTATGGCTGCAATCTTTACCTTCTCAAAATCATTAATTGAAAGCTTGGCAAAAAAGTGGGCGTCCATGTATGGTCCTCTGTCTTTATAAAATCAGTCCTCGTCCAGTATCGCTTGATCAGGTATGATTCGGCGCAAAAAACCGTCGAATAGCGGGACCGTAAAGTTCAGCAATCCATGGGCGGGACTGTAAATCATGCCCTCCTTGATCATTTTTGCACGGACCGGCCCCAAGGTCGAAGATTCGACACCCATGCCCGTGGCGACATCCCGAAAACGATAGGGTCCAGCCCCCAGTTCGGCAATAGCCCGAAGAAAAGTTTTTTCACTGGGAGCAAGCCGGTCAAAACGAACCCGAAAGAAATTGGCGTCCAGCCGATCAATGGCCATTGGGGTGGCTGTTTGTATATCTGGCAAAGCGATTGATGGGCCGTGTGCTTGATTCCAACTGATATAGCCCAACTCCTGAACAAAATAGGGGTACCCTTCGGTGATACGGAAGATTTCCTCCAAGGCATCTTCCGTAAATAGTGCACCGGCGGCCTGCGCCGGATCCTGCAGCGCCTTGGACGCGTCGGCTTGGGACAAAGGTCCAACGCTGGGGTAAGCGAAAAGACGTTCGGCATAGGATTTGGACTGCCCCGCCAGCGCTGGAAGAATAGGCAACCCGGCTCCAATCAACGCGAGAGGAAGTTGCTGTTGCTGTATCCGATGCATGGCCATGATCAGAGCGCTGAATTCCAACTTGCTGAGATACTGTACCTCATCAATCAACAGGATGATGAGTGTACCCTTTTCCAATGCCGCTTCGGCCACCGCCTGAAAAAGACGTGGCAGATCTGCTTCCATATCCCCGCTGTCGGCAGCTCCCACAAACGGTTCAATATCCATGGAAAATTCAATATCCGATATTTTTACCCGAAGCGCCCCTACAAAACTCTGCAGAACGGCCAGCCCCCTTTTCACCTGGTGATTCAAACCAGCGAGGCGATTCAGGTCATACAGTAGTTCTCGCACTGGCGGAACCAGCAAGGCTGCCAGATTCTTCCCGGTATGGGCCTCAAGGCTGATCGTATGGTATCCGGCGGCGCGAGCCTTGCGCCCGATCTCGTTTAACAGCACCGTCTTGCCCACACCACGCAAGCCCGTCAACATAAGGCTTTGTTCTGCCCGCTGCCGCCGCACCCGAGCCATGAGAATATCGGCCCGTTCCAGAATTTCAGAGCGGCCTACGAGTTCGGGTGGTGGTGCCCCTGCTCCAGGAGAAAATGGGTTGGCAATGACATCCATGACATCACCTCTTTGAATGATAGCGAGGTTATAGCAAATCCTACACATTTATACCATATCATATCTACTTTAAGGTAGACCGAATTAGATATTAGCATCAATCAATAAAAAAGGCAGACCTACCCTTTCGTCGTTACGCCCCCCTGGGTTTCAGGGAAATGGCCAGCACCCCTGCCATGACCAGCATCGAGCCCAGGATTTGCTGCAGGGCAAAGGATTCTCCCAGGAATACATGGGCCAGGTACAGGGTGGTCACCGGGCCCAGGGAGCCGATCAGCGCCGTCTTTCCGGAACCGATCATCCGGATCCCTGCCGACAGCAGAAAAAACGGGATCGCGGTTGAAAATATTGCCATGGCCAGGCCCAATTCATAAACGCGCAGGGACAGGGGAGGCAGATGCAGCGGATGGCTGACCGCGAACTGCGCCATGACGGCGAAGCAGGACACGATGGAGGCAAAGGAAGTGAATCGCGTCGCCCCGATCCGGGCAATGGCTCGTCCTGCGCCCACCAGATAAACGGAATAGGTCAGGGTACTCACAAACACCAGGGTCGCCCCCAGCACCAGCCCTTTTCCCTCCAGATGGAGATTCTGCATGAACACCAGAGCGATGCCGACATAACTCAGCAGCAGCGCCAGTATTTCCCAGCGCCGGAGGGTGCGCCGGCTGAGGACCGCAGACATCAGCATGACCATGGTGGGGTACAGGAACAGGATCAACCGTTCCAGGCCCGCCGAGATGTAGCGCAGTCCGAGGAAATCCAGCAGGCTGGAGGCATAGTAACCCACCAGCCCAAGAGCCAGAATGGTCCACCAGTCCTGCTTTTCAAGGGGCCTGGCAGGGTTCCGGCTGAACAAACCGGTGACCAGGAAAACGGGAAGGGAAAAGATCATGCGCAGTGTCAGCAGCGTCACGGCATCCACCGGTTCCTGATAGGCCAGTTTGACGAAAATGGCCTTGGTGGAAAAACCGATGGCCGCCAATGCGGCAAAGGCCGTGCCCACCAGTGCGGCGCGTCGTATCCCTCTATTCTTTTGTTGTGTGTCGTCCATAAGACCCCTTCATGGTGAATGCGGGCCTTGGAGCGAGGATGAGAAACCTTTGCGGTCAGACCCGCAGCGGTTTCGTAAAATTCAAAGTGGCGTGAAAGCGCTGCGCTGGGGATGAGGACAAGTCCACAGTCGCAGTCGTTTGGAAATCAGGAAGTCGCCCAAAAGGGCGTTGCAGGAGGTCATGGGGTCGAATGTACGGAAGATTGGAAGAACTGTCAATGAAAACATCCTGTGTTCCCGCCCTGAAGGGCAAGGTTTGTCGCGCATCCGATCAATTCTGACGCAAGTTCTTCAAGTGAAATTGCTTCGACGTCAGCGGCCAGACGGTAACGCTCGGCACCGGGGTAAACCACAAATTTCTTTGCGGGCTGAAGATCGGCACATGCTTCATGAAATCCGCGCTCCAATTTGGGGGCAAGGCTGCGTTTGATCTCGACTGCCCAATGAATCCCGTCTGGCCATGAGAGCAACAGGTCGATTTCTGCACCACTGCTGGTGCGATAGAAATGGCCTTGTACTGTGGGTGTCGCGCAATCAAGCAGGTTTTCGATGGCATAACATTCCCAACTCTGCCCTACGACAGGGTGGGAAAGCAGGGATTCCTTGTCAGAGATGTTCAGCAGCGCATGAACCAGACCGCTATCCCGCACATAGACTTTGGGCGACTTTACCAGTCGCTTGCCCAGATTGGCATGCCAGGGAGGAAGACGACGGACGAGCAGCATATCCACCAGCAAATCGAGATACCCGGCAGCAGTCTTGGCATCCACACCAAGGTTCCGGGCCAACTGCGCCGTGTTCAGCAAGCCCCCCTGATGATGCGCAAGCATGCTCCAAAAGCGGCGTAGCGTTTCGGCTGCAATTCTGGGACCGAACTGGGGAATATCGCGTTCCAGATAGGTACGAATGAAATCCTGTCTCCAGCGCAAACTACGCGCCGCATCAGAGGCCAGCAGACTTTCAGGGAAGCCGCCGCGCACCCAGAGATCGTCCACCGGCATGCCCCGGGTCTCCAGTACATGAAATGGGGTAAGTTCAAGGTAAGCAATGCGGCCAGCCAATGTTTCACCAGACTGCCTGAGCAAGTCCAGGGAGGCAGAGCCAAGTAGCAGATACATTCCGGAACTGCGGCCTGCGCGTCGGCCTTGATCTATGAGACCTCGTAATATCGGAAAAAGCCCCGGCGCACGATGAATTTCGTCAAGTATGACCAGCCGGTCCTGGTGATCACGAAGATAAAGTTCAGGCTGCGCCAATTTGGCACGATCCTGTTCGGATTCGAGATCGAGATAAAGCGCGTTATGGCGCTGACCGATTTCCAAAGCCAGCGTTGTTTTTCCCACTTGGCGTGGACCGAGCAACGCCACTGCCGGTGCATGAGCGATGGCATCCGAAAGTTGAGCATCAAGAGATCGGCGGATCATCCCTGCAATTATGGACAACCATTCCGTGAATTGCAAGGATATTCGTCAGATAGGGCCACGAGATCCGCTGCTGGACGAAAAAAACCCCCTCAATGCAAGGGGGTTGGAAGACAGTTTCAGGAGGGGTCCTAAACTGATGGCTCAATTGTAATTGATAATCATTATCAAGTAAAGCCCCTGCAACAGAAAGCGGATAATCGCCAGACGCAAGCCAAGTTCGAGTGTGTGGAATGCGGCTTCAAGGAAAACGCCGATATTGCATGTCATCCGTTTTGGGTATTACAATAAACACTAACGTAATACAAAAGGACTCATGCGATGTCGACGACACTTACCAGCAAGGGTCAGGTCACCATCCCCAAGCAGATCCGCGATGCGCTGAATCTGGCGCCCGGCTGTTCGGTAGATTTTGTCGTCAATCGCGAGGGGGATGTGGTCATTCACAAAGTCAGCGCCCGGGCCAGTCACAAGCCCGACCGCTTTGAATCTGCCCGTGGCAAAGCCGATGTAAAATGGCGGACTGACGATCTGATGGCACTACTGCGCGGCGAAGGCTGATGTTACTGGTCGACACCAACGTGCTGGTCGACGTGCTGGAGAACGATCCGGAATGGGCGGACTGGTCAATTGGCCAACTGCGTGCGCAATCGAAAGTTCACCGACTGGCGATCAACCCGGTCATCTACGCCGAACTGTCGCTGACCTTCTCGACCGTCGAGGCGCTGGACAAAACCATTGAGGAATTGGCCCTGACATTGATCGAGGTGCCGCGCCCGGCATTATTTCTCGCAGGCAAAGCTTTCGTGCGTTATCGCCGCCAGGGTGGAAACAGGAACAATGTGCTTGCCGACTTCTTCATCGGTGCGCATGCGACCGTGTCACGCTATCCGCTACTGACCCGCGATACTCGCCGTTACGCCACCTATTTTTCCGATATTCAACTGGTCGTGCCAGATCGAGCATAGGGGCTGAGTCAATGGCCTGTTTGAAAGTAAGGATTATAAACACTCAAACCCTTTGAGGGACGGTAGAATGCCCTCATGTCGTCCCCTTCTCCCCCTCCCTCTCCTACCTACAACCTCAATCAGCAATTGCTGAGGTATCTGGGTTTGGCGATCGCCGTGGGAATATCCGGCTCACTCGCCGTCCTCGCCTTTCACCAACTCCTTTTGTGGCTGGAGGAGATCCTGTACGGCTCAAACGAGGGATTGGTGGCCAATGCAGCCCGTCTGGCGCCGGGGGTTCGGATATTTTTTCCGGCCTGCGGCGGATTGATTGCGGGCGTGATCCTGCAATATTTCCTGATCTCCAGAAAAAATGACGCTGGCACAGACTATATGGAAGTGATTGCGGCGGGCAGCGACGTTCCCGTGCGCTCCTCGCTGTTGAAGTCGGTGGCCTCGGCCGCAACGGTGATTTCGGGCGGCTCGATCGGGCGCGAAGGTTCCATGGTCCAGTTGGCGGCGCTGACCGGAAGCATTTTCGGCAGGATCCTCCACCTGACCGCTGCGGAACGGCGCTTTGCAGTGGCCTGTGGGGCAGCGGCGGGATTGGCCGGCGCTTACAACACACCGATTGCCGGTGCGTTGTTCGTCGTTGAAATCATTCTGGGCGAGATCGGGGTGAGAAGCCTCGGCCCCCTTTTGCTGGCAGCGGCGATTGCGGATTTCGTGGTGCGCCACATCAGTGGTGCCGCCCCCATCTTCGCGGCGACACCCGGCAATTTGCAAAGCCTGATGGAACTGCTCATGGTGGTGGGAATGGGGCT
>NZ_DAHVHV010000021.1:0-34474 GCF_027317285.1 Ferrovum sp.
CAGATATTGAAACGCGCAGGCTTTCCGGTCTCTGCGGGTTCGGAGTGGGGCACGCCCGACTCGGGATTCGTTCCGGTCATACGATCACCTCGTGCGGCACTGCCCGTTCTTGCTGCGCGGCGGCCTTGATCTGTACGCGATAACGGCGATCCGACGCCGCCACTGCGCCCCCCAGAGCCATCAGAACACAACCCGCCCAGATCCAGTTGACGAAGGGCTTGTAATAGATACGCACGCTCCACGCGCCATTATCCAGGGGTTCGCCCAGGGAAACATACAGATCGCGGGAAATCGTGGAATGAATGGCGGCTTCGGTCATGGGCATGGGCGAAGAAAAGTAGGTCCGTTTTTCAGGCTCCAGCAATCCTTCCACCTTGCCGTTTTCGCTGTAGGTCACCGCGCCGCGCAAGGCGCTGTAGTTGGGTCCGGGTACCGGCTCGACCCCCACCAGACGGAAGGTCGTACCCTTGAGCGTCAGGGTATCCCCCGGCCCCATGCGCACATCCCGTTCGATTTCATAACCCTTGATCAGGGTCACGCCCACCACGAAAACCGCCATGCCGAAATGCGCTGTTTGCATGCCGATAAACCAGCGCGGAATCGTTTTGAGGCGGCGCCAGGACCATACCTGACGAACGATGCTGGTGGCCAGCCAGGCTGCCGTGGCAATCCCCAGGGCCGAGAGCAGACTGAATGCCCCCATCAGAAAGGGGACCACGATGCCCACCACCAGAGCGATGACCATATCGGGCCGCACCTCGCGCAGAATATCCTTCAAATTCGCACGCTTCCAGTGCGCCAGCGTTCCGATGGGCAGAATCAGCAACAGGGGAATCATGAGGGGCACGAACACCGTATTGAAGTACGGCGGGCCGACGGACAACTTGCCCATCCCCAGGGCATCGATCACCATGGGGTAGATGGTGCCCAACAACACCGCCGCCGCCGCCACGGCCAGCAGGACGTTGTTGAGCAGAAGAAAGGATTCACGGGAGACCAGCTGGAAACGCCCTCCCTCACCCACTGCAGGCGCGCGCCAGGCGAACAGGGTCAGAGAGCCGCCAATCACCAGGGAGAGGAAAAGCAGGACGAAGATCCCGCGCTTGGGGTCCGAGGCAAAGGCATGAACCGAATTCAGCACACCGGAACGGACAATGAAGGTTCCCACCAGCGAGAGCGAAAAAGCGGCAATGGCCAGCAATACCGTCCACCGCTTGAAGGCGCCGCGTTTTTCCGTGACCACCAGGGAGTGAATGAGGGCCGTGCCTACCAGCCAGGGCATGAAGGAAGCATTTTCCACCGGATCCCAGAACCACCACCCCCCCCAACCCAGTTCATAATAGGCCCAGCGCGAGCCAAAACATATCCCCAGAGTCAGGAATACCCAGGCTGCCAAGGTCCAGGGACGGGACCAACGTGCCCAGGTGGCATCCAGTTTTCCTGAAATCAGCGCGGACAAGGCAAAGGCGAACGCCACCGAAAACCCCACATAGCCCATGTACAGCATGGGTGGGTGGTACACCAGTCCAGGATCCTGCAGGAGCGGGTTGAGATCCCGCCCTTCCAGAGCGGCCGGGAAAAGACGGTCGAAGGGATTGGAAGTCAGCAGGATGAAGAGCAGGAACCCCGTGATGACCAGGCCCAGAACGCCCAGCGCACGGGCCACCACGGGATCGGGGAGACGGCGGGAAAAAATGGCAACGGCGGCGCTCCAGGTACTCAACAAGAGCACCCACAGCAACAATGAACCTTCATGCCCCCCCCACACGGCAGAAAACTGGTACTGCACCGGTAACTTCGAATTGGAGTGCTGTGCCACATAAAGCACCGAGAAATCGTTGTGCACGAAGGACCATGCCAGACAACCGAAGGAAACGGCCATGGCCAGCAACAGGGTCAGGGCAAGCGGGCGCGACAAACCGATCCATGAAGCCACGCCACGTTGCGCGCCCACCAGGGAAAAAGTCGCCATGCCCATGGCGAGGGTCAATGCCAGTATCAGTGAATAATGTCCAAGTTCCGGGACCATGAGATCTCCCAAAAGGGCTATAATTTCCGTAAAGTTCGTAAGTGTACCTCACCCCGAACAGGGATGGGGAATCGGGGGGAGCGCCAGTTCAAGTCTCGAGGGAGGATCTTTCATGTTTACCCATCTGCTCATCGCCACCGATGGTTCGGAACTGTCGCATAACGCACTGAAGGGGGGATTGACACTGGCCAAAGCCTTACAGGCCAGGGTCACGGTTTACTGTGCCGTCATTCAATACCTGCCCACCACCGAGTTTGTCGTGGAATCCCCGCAGGAAATCATGACGCAACTGGAAGGATTGGCCGACCAGCACCTGGCAGAAGCCCAGAGCCTGGCCAATTCGCTGGGGGTCACCATCGAGACCCGCAAGTCCGTGGAGTTTTCTGCCTATGAAGGCATCATCGAGTGCGCGCGCACTCGAGAATGCGATCTCATCCTGATGGCATCCCACGGACGACGCGGACTGACCGGTCTGATCCTGGGCAGCGAAACCCAAAAAGTCCTGACTCACACCAAAATCCCGGTCCTCGTCTTTCGCTGATCCCGCACTCAAGGCTGGACAGGGCCATTAGGCGTACTGGGAACGGCATGCCACGGCTCGGGACAACTTTCGACGTAAGGATAATAGCCCTTTGCCGAATCGCAATAGAACCAGTCGTGCGCCCCCCCTGCCGGTGGGTCGTCCTCCTGCGTAGCCGGTCCGACATAAGTCGTTTCCTGAGGTGAAACCGGCGCAGAGACTACCACGGTGGGAGGTGCCTCATAAACGGGGAAGCCCACCGGGTAGGGATCGTAGAAAAGCGGGTCGTTCCAGGCCCAGGCCCCGTAACCCAGGCCCAGGCCTAGCCCGAAACCGGCAAAACCCCAACCTTCCCCCCAACCACCGCGCCAGCCATCCCCCCAGCCGCCACGCCAGCCACCGTCGCGCCAACCACCACGCCAGCCCCCATCCCTCCAACCGCCACCGCGCCAACCACCGCCACGCCAGCCGCCACCGCCCCAGCCTCCCTGATGGAAGCCCCCTGCCCTGGCGCCACCGCCTCTTCCTCCGCCCCCATGACCCCCGCCTCCGCCACGAGCCCAGGACGATTCGGTCATGACAGACAGGAAGATGCCGACCAACACCCATGCCAGGACAACCTGTGCCTTTCTCTTTTGGTCAGCATTCACGCAGGCTCTCCCAGGATGAGGGGTGCAGACGAGAACGAGGACTCAGCCATTTCAGTGACTGGCCGTAGCGGGAGGAGCGGGGGGGGCAGGAGGCATGGGCGGATGATCCATCCCCATCATCCCCATGCCCTCACCATGATGTCCGCACATGGGGTGCCCCATCGTGCTTCCGACGGCATAGGCCTGCTGCCAGTAGAGATCAAAAATGGTTTTCTGATTGGTATCCAGGGTGTCATAAAACTTTTGCGTGCTGGCTTGCAATTTTTCCAGCAACGACAAATGATCCTGCAGACGTTCGACTTCCAGACGCATGTGATCCAGACCATGAGCCATATGTTCAGGCGTGGAGACGCGGGCGTGATCCGCCGTGGCACGGTCCTCTTCAAGAGCCTTTTTTTCATGCTCGGCACGCCAGTGATGGATTCTTTCCGTTTGTGCCTTCGTGATGGACAGGACATCGCCTGACCATGCTTTCCATCCTTCCTGCTGCGCGGGCGTCAGATTGAGCTGCTCCTTCATGTCCTGCAACATGGCCTGACTATGCTGCACCCACATGTCCGAATGATGAACATGATGCGCCTTATGCTGTGCTACCGGTGCAGGCGCACTGGTGGCAGACGGCGCGGGCGCACTGGCGGACGGAGGGGCTCCGGTATCGGCCAGAGCGGCAAGGGACGACCCCATGGCCATTGCAGCCAGCAGCGCCATCATTTTTTTACGGTTTACGACCATGAAAACTCCTCCATTTTTTATAGGGGGGTGGACAAAGAACCTCTGCTTTCACAGAGAGTCGGAAAAATTCAAATCGTTCCCTGGGCTCATCATGCCACACACGGGATTTCCAAGGTGTGAAAAGAGCAGGAGGCCGTCCAGTTCAGGGTCAACTCCAGTCGGAACCCGAATCGTTACTGGACCAACCGGAATCCGACCCCGAATCCCAGGAACCCCCATCGCTGATGCCAAAATCGTTCCCGCCCATATCGCTATTGCCCCGCGCGTCAGAAACATTCGGGGCTGCCACTCCGGTGCCTTCGTTCGGTCCGTCCACCAGACGGTGTGCCAGCGCTTCACCCGCCACCATCCCGGCGCCCAAAGCCGCTCCCGTCGCCAGGCTACCCATCAGACCTCCCCCACCCATGCCGCCGGTCGGCCCCATGGAAGGGGGAACGCCACCGCCCATCCCATTGTTGTAGTAGCCCCCGCCGGGACGCGGCATCATGCCCATGCCTGCCGGCCCTTGCGCCGTTTGTCGGCGCACCAGCCAGATCACCAGCAGCAAGGCAATCCCCCCGACCACCAACAACGTCCCCCAGGGGGTATGGCTGGTTCCGCCAGCAGGAACGGCGACGCTCCCCGCGCCACGATCCAGCTCATTTTTCAACTCGGCCACGGCGCTTGGTTTTGCAAAGGGTAACCCGGGCTGGAGTTTCTCGGCCAGGGCCAGTTCGTTTCGTCCGCCCGCCAGGTTACCGGAACGCGCCAGAACTTCGGCTTCGGCAAAATGAGCCTTGGCACTGTTGGGATGGGCGCGCAACACTTCCTGCATCATTTGTTGTGCCGCTTCCAACTGACCGCTGCGCGTCGCTTCATAAACCTGTTCCAAACTGGGCTCGGCCCAGGCCAGGGTCCCTTGCAACAAGGCAAAGGCAACCAAAATATGACGAAAGTGTGACTTCATGAATGCGTTCTCCTGATCGTTTCAGTATTTCCCGAGGCAACCTCAGCAGGGAGGTGTCCCTTTATCCCACCTCCTCAGATAAGGCCTGAGGACAGCCTACACAAGGGGGACACAGGTTTTTCTCATGGTCACGCAAGAGCAGAGTTTCCAACTCTTGCCGGGGAACGGGCCGTGAAAAAAGGAACCCCTGCAGAAAGTCACATCCCAGAGCGCTCAGACAATCCTTTTGCAACTTGGTTTCCACCCCCTCCGCAACGACGATCATCTGGGCCGATTTGCCCAACGCCACGATCATGCGCACAATCTGGTTATCTTCCCCGCTGTTCGGGATGTTCTGGATGAAACTTCGGTCGATCTTGATCGCATCCAGAGGTAATTGACGCAAATGGGACAAACTGGAATACCCCGTCCCGAAATCATCGAGGGCCAGGTGAATCCCCAACTTGCGCAGCCGCTGAAGCACCTTGGCCGAGCGTGCCGGGTTGCGCAAGACCATGCTCTCGGTCAACTCGAACTCGATCAGCCGGGGGGGAACTCCCGTTTCCTCCAGTATGCTCTCCACGGTATCCACGAAGGCGTCAGACTCTACCTGCAGAAGAGACAGGTTGATGGCCACCCGATGACGATAGGATAAATTTTGATCTCTCCAGGTCACTACCTGACGACAGACGGCCCGAATGACCCACTCCCCCAGTGGGATGATCAATGCGGTTTCCTCCGCCACAGGAATGAAATCATCGGGCTGAATGAGCCCGTTGCGTGGATGTTGCCAGCGAATCAGCGCCTCCAGTCCACACAACTTTTCCGTGGCCAGACAAAACTTTGGCTGAAAATACAATTCGAATTCCTGTTCCTGAATGGCACGGCGCAGGTCCCGTTCCACTTCGACCCGAGCCACGGCCTGGCGATTCATTTCCGGATCAAAGAAACGAAAACCCGACTTGCCGCTCGCCTTGGCAACATACATGGCCGTGTCCGCATGCTTGAGCAGAATATCCGAATCCGCGCCGTCCTCCGGGTAAATGCTGATGCCGATGGAGGTGGTGGTATGAAAATCGTACCCCCCCAGAACGATGGGCTGCTCGATGATCTCTATCAATTTTTCTGCAACGATGGCCAATTCCTGGTGGCCGGCAGGCTGTTGAAGCAATACCACGAATTCATCCCCGCCCAGACGGGCCACCGTATCGGAGGCACGCACCCCCGTCTGAAGCCGCTGGGAGACGGAAATCAGTAACTGGTCTCCCGTGGCATGGCCCAATGAATCATTGACCCATTTGAAATTATCGAGGTCGAGAAAAAGCACAGCCAGGCGACTCTGATTGCGCTCAGCCAGGCGAATGGCGCGGGACAGACGGTCCTGCAACAGGTGCCGGTTGGGCAAACCCGTCAGTCGGTCATGGTTGGCCTGATAGATGAACCGGGCCTCACTTTCCTTCTGTTCGGTGATGTCCTTGAAAACGGCGATGTAGTTCGTCACCTGCTGGCTGGTGTCACGCACCACGCTAAGACTGAGCCAACGGGGGTACAGGGTGCCATCCTTGCGCTTGTCCAGCAATTCCCCGCTCCAGTAACCATTCGTCTCCACTGCCGCCCAGATCTGCGTCAGCGGCGTTTCATTGGGAATGCTCACCGTACTTGACAGCATTTCAGTGCCCAGCACTTCCTCTTCGCTGAAACCGGTGATTCGTCCAAACGCCTCATTCACGGTCAGCAGGCGGCGATCGCGCGCCGAGATCGCGATGGCATCCAGACTGCTGGCAAAGACTCGAGACCACAAATGCTGCTTCGCCTCTTCCCGCATGCGCAAGTTTTCATGGCGCTCCATGTTGTCGGCCATCCTTTCCAGGACATCCGCCACCACGGTAATCTCATCCCGACGTGCGGCGCGTGCTTCCACGAGCGCGCGCACAAATTCCAGGGAAACCCGATGCTGATCACTGAAATGGACCACGGCTCTTTGCAGGGCCTGCACGCGCCGGGCGCTTTCCAGCATCCATTTGCCGATGGAAAGCGTTAAAATCCCGCCCACCAGAATGAAAGTACTGAGCAAATAACCCAGACTTTCCCAGGAAAAAAAGGCGCTCCCTTCCGTGTAGGTCAAACCGTCGCTGACCAAAAACACCAGCAAAGCCAGTCCTCCCGCGCAGAGGACGAAGCGAATGAGGGTCTGACGGGCGATGGACTGAAATCTTTCTGCGGACACAGCGACTCTCCGAGAATGTGCGGTGAGACCGAGGTCTCGCCAGACTACCGCAAAAGCACCCTGTTCAACAATCAACCAACAAAAACCCCGTTCAACAGAATAACAGGAAGCCCCCCATCACCGTCACGGGAATCACGGCAGGAGGGAGAATCGTCGGCCAAAAAAGCAACCCCGTCAACCCCAGTAGCCCCCATCCCATTCTGCGTCGCCAACGCCAAGCACGCTCCCAGCGGTTCCATTCATCCCGCGCACGGGAGGGGCTGCCGACCTGCCACATCAAAACCACGGGATACAACCCCCCACTCCAGTGCAGCAGTGCCAGGGCGCGAAATGCTGCCACGCCCCCCTGCGTGTCCCCCAGGCGCCCGATGATCCTGGGCGCCCAACCGAGAATCCACTGGCCGCCCCAGAGTTGCTGGGCCCGTATCATTTCCACTGCCAGGGGATGCCACACGACCGGTCACTCCGCCTCGCCGGGAATCCGAAGGCGCGGCAGGCAACCCCAGATCACCCCCTGTCCAGAAAAGAACCCCAGATAGTGAAAATCTTCCAGACGAGTCAACCAGCCTTCGGGAATCAGGGGAACTTCCTGCCATTGGCGTTGCAGCACGGCCCCGGCACGCGGTTGACCCTGCCACCAATAGCGTGGAGCAGGCGCCGTCGTCCCCGCCTGACGCTTCTGGATCCGAACCTGGCCAGCCCGATCATTCAGGGTTCGGCAAGATTCTGCATCCAGCGTACGAAACACCAGCAGGTGGGCCGCATTTCCAACCATCATGCGGGCCGGCGCTATCCCCCCCATGGCTACCTCGAGATCGGTCAGGGTTTGAACCGCCAAGGTCATCTGCAGATCGCACTCGCGTCCCTTGTTGAGCAATTGCATGAAGGTTTCTCCCGACAGTTCCGCCGCTTCATCCACAAAGATTCGCACCGTAGACCGCTGCGCCGCGGAGGTGCGGTAGCGGTCCCCCGCCAGGGCCGCCAACTCCCCCAGCACCAGCGTCCCCAACATCTGGGCCACCCGTGCATTGGACAGGGCGCCCAACGATACGTACACCACCGCACGTTGTTCGATGAGTTCATTCAGGGTGAAACGTTTCCTCCCGGGAACATCCCCCAGCAATGCGCCAAGAACGCCAGTGGCAAGGATTTCCAGAAGAGGCAGTAACGACACGATCATCTTCGAGTAATGTACGGGATCGTGCCGGGCCAGGTGGTCCATGCCCACGCTCAGCGTATGCGTCTGCCCCAACCGTTGCCAGCATGCCCGAACCAGTTGCCGGCCCTGATCCCCCACATGAAAACGCAGCCCTGAAAAAGTCAGGGGTTCATCCAGTCCGCGCAGGGCAGCAATGATCCGAAACAGGGTCATCCAGGCAAACTGGCCAAACACCGTTGCGCGTTCCGCAAGAGGGAGGAGTTGGCACAGGCGACTGGCCAACTCGGAAGGATCTCGTCCGGCTGCCAGGACATCGAGGCCCCCCTCCGGGTGGGGATGGTGGGCATCGATGCCCAGATACACGCGATGCCGTTGGAGCGCCGCACTTTTCAGGCAACGGGAAAAGGCCTCCCCTCCCTTGGGATCCAGTACGAGCACGGTGTCTCCACGAGCCAGGGCCTGCAGGGCCATCAGGAGAAAAGCCTGGGTTTTGCCCGTTCCCGGCGCCCCCAGCACGATCATATGGCCACGCCCCTGGTTCTCGAGCCAGACCGGACGATCTTCCCGCGCTGGTGACAACTGATGGGGTTCGCCCATGCTGGCATCCCAGTGCCGTTGCAGGCGAGTTGCATCCCAGGGACCGCCCCACCCCAGCCAGAGCGCCGTCCGGCGAGATCGGATGCGCCGGAACAGGGAGCCGATACTGATCTCCCCGGCGGCAGAGCGCCCTGACCGAAACAGGAAACGGTGTCGCCACATATCGACCCCACTGACCAGCATCAGAAGATGCAAGCTCAGATGTGCAAACCATGGGCCATCCAGACCACTCCATTGACCAATCCAGCGGAGACTCAAGGCAGCCAGTCCCCAGCGCCCCCAGAACCCCAGGAAATATCCGGCCCCCTCCCCCCACTTCAGGGCAATGCGTGGGCCTGGAACCATTCCGAGATCCACCGCTGCCAGAGCGGGCTGGGACATACCGCAGAGACCCTGCGCTGCAACAGGGGGTGCCAGCGCTCGATTCCTTCCGCCGGCGTGGGGTCCAGCATGCCCCGCGCCTGCCAGTGCAGGCACATCTCCCGAGGCCCCGGGGGCAACGTGTTCCCTTCTGCGCCCAACCCGCGCCGCAGATCCTCTCCCACCCGGGGCCAGAGCAGATACCACAGACCGGCATCCTGCCAGATTCGCCCTGGTTTCCGGCAGGGATCCCAGAGCCCCTGGGTCAACAAAGCCTCAGCCACCCGCCATTCCACGCTCCGCCCTTCCACCCGGCTCCCTCCATCGTTGCGGTCTGCGGGACAGACGATCTCCTTGCCTTGCTGCTCCAGCCAGAGCCAGGTTTCTCCCGCCAGGATGCGCCCCGCCAGGTGGTCCTCGCTCTGCCAGAACAGGTTTTCACTTCCCCGTGGTTCGAGCCAGACCTGCCCCTCTCCCTGGTGGGCGCACCAACGCGCCAACCCGCCCGAAAACCCCCCCCACCTCAGTTGCCTTTCTCCCCTCCCCACCGGCGTCACCTGCCAGAACACAATGGCCCCATGCAGTTTTCGCACCAGCATCTCGAGAGTTCGCAAGCAGCACTCCTGCCCTGAGGTACCCGCCCAGAAGGGTGCATGGGTCGATTCGTCGAGGGCGGAGGCCAGAATGCCCGTCAAGGGAGGGAACTCGCCTGACTGAAGGGTGTTCGGACAGGGCAGATTCAGAACCCACTCGACCATGCGCTCCACGGAGGGGAGCAGCACCCGTTCGAAGAGTTGAGGTTCTCCGGCAAAACGAGTGGCCATTTGGTGCAGGACCGGCTGCAACAAAGGGCGGCAGCGGGATGCCGAATGAACAGACCAGAGGGTCATGGCGCCCTCCCCTCCTGTAACCCCGGCCGAACGTTACCGGCGGCTCTCTGTCGGCGCTGTCGGCAGGGGTCACAGCGGTATCCCTGGCGCAATCGACTCCAGGGTTGCACATAGAGGCCCTGGCACCCCTGGCAACGGCACTGTTGCAAATGACGCATTTCCAGGGACTTGACCAGCCACCAGGCACGGTCGAGGGTCAGGCAGGGAGACAGGCCGCAGGAAAGAATCACGTCGCGCCACTGGCTGTACCCTTCCATGAGCGAAGTACAGGCATCCTCTTCCTCCCCCACCAATTTTTTCACCCTGGAATAAATTTGGCAAAACAGCGAAGACTGGAGGAGGTGCTTGCGCCGCAGGTACCACTGATCCGAATTGGGAACCTGCCCCTTGCGCGGGGATTCCCCATTGATTTCGAGAGACAGTTTGCGCAGGAACCAACTGGACAGATGGGTCAGATCCGCAACTACGGGCACCCGTGCCCCCAGTTTGAGCAACCGTTCGGCCTGCCGGTAGCGCTGGATCTCCTGCTGCAGGTCACGCTTGGTAGCCATGGTCACGCTCCCCTTCCCCCAGCAACAGGGCGCGGGGCAAAGCCGCGTCCGTCCCCATGGCATATTGGCCCAGGCACTCCCAGACTCGCATCGAACGCCAGCGCAACCCCACCAGAAGTATCGGTGACTGGGCCAGATGATGAATTTCTGCAGCCGACATCCCCAACACCAGATCCGCCACTGGTGGGAGCAATCCAAGATTGAGGAGGCCCTGCAACCGGTCGCGCTCCAATACTTCGCGCGCCAGATACAACATGCCCAGATTGATTTCCGCAAAAGATTTGGCAAACCTGCTCATTACCATGACCTCCTTTCGTTTATCGTCAAAAGTTCCCGTACCGGGAATCCCGACTATAAAAAAAGAAAGCCTGCTGCCCCAAAGGGAGATGCGATTCCAGGTTCACCGCCCATGAACCGGTCTGCAATAATCAGTCCCCTGTAAATTTACAGGCGTGACGATCGTACCCCGCAGAGAAAAAAGAATCCCTCTCCCCCACGAGAGGTGTCCCTGTACGCAAAGTCAGTCCAGGAATCTCCGGCCCTGCCCGGCCCTTCAGATTTTGGGGAGCGTGACGCCGTGCTGCCCCTGGTACTTTCCGCCCCGGTCACGGTAGGACACTTCACAGGTCTCATCCGATTCGAAGAAGATGACCTGGGCAACCCCCTCATTGGCATAAATTTTGGCGGGCAAAGGAGTGGTATTCGAAAATTCCAGGGTAACGAACCCCTCCCACTCGGGTTCGAAGGGGGTGACATTGACGATGATGCCGCATCGGGCATAGGTGGACTTTCCCAGACAGACCGTCAGGATCGTGCGCGGAATTCGAAAATACTCCACCGTGCGCGCCAGTGCAAAGGAATTGGGGGGAATGATGCAGACGGGTGCCTTGACATCCACGAAGGAGTTGGCATCGAAATTTTTCGGGTCGACGATGGTGGAGTTGAGGTTGGTAAACAACTTGAATTCGTCCGAACAGCGAATATCATAGCCGTAACTGGACGTCCCGTAGGAGACGATACGCTGTCCGTTGACTTCCTTGACCTGTCCTGGCTCAAAAGGCTCGATCATGCCGTGTTTCTCGGCCATATGCCGAATCCAGCGGTCCGCTTTGATGCTCATCCCGATCTCCTCAACCACCACACTCCCCCGGAAAGGGCCCTCCCTCTCCAGGTCTCACCGCTCAAGTATTCTGCACCACGATTCTGGGAAACTTGACGCTGGGATTCTCACTTCGCTGGGCCACCTTGAGGGCCACGCGTTGCGCTATTTTACGATAGGTTTGGGCCAGGGAGCCATGGGGGTCGGCAATCACCGTGGGCCGCCCCGAATCCGTCTGTTCCCGGATGCGAATATCGAGCGGCAACGCACCGATCAGTTCCGTACCGAAGTCGGCACACATGCGCTCAGCCCCTCCTTTGCCAAAGATGGGTTCCTCGTGACCGCAGTTCGAGCAGACATGTGTACTCATGTTCTCCACCACGCCAAGAATGGGCACCCCCACCTTTTCGAACATCTTGAACCCCTTGCGCGCATCGAGCAGTGCGATGTCCTGGGGCGTGGTCACGATCACTGCGCCGGTCACGGGCACCTTCTGGGCCAGGGTCAACTGGACATCCCCCGTCCCGGGCGGCATATCGACGATCAGATAATCCAGATCATCCCAATGGGTATCGCGCAACAGTTGTTCCAGTGCCTGGGTCACCATGGGACCCCGCCAGACCATGGGCTGATCGGGGTCGATCAGAAAACCCACCGACATGGTCTGCAACCCGTGCCCCATCAACGGTTTCATGGATTCCCCATCTTCATGGGTTTCCGGGTTTCCCCGGATGCCCAGCATGGTCGGCTGGGACGGGCCATAAATGTCCGCATCCAGCATGCCCACACGGGCACCCTCGGCCTGCAAGGCCAGGGCCAGATTGACAGCAGTGGTGGACTTGCCCACCCCGCCCTTGCCGGAAGCCACGGCGATCACGTTGCGAATCCCCCGGATCGGTGCAAGTCCCGCCTGCACCGCATGGGCCTTGATCCGACTGACCAGCGTGACCGTGACCGCCGTCACGCCTTCAATGCTGCCCAGTTCCCTGCGTAACCCCTGGATCACGGCTTCCCCGAGAGTCGCCACGGGATAGCCCAAAGCCACTGTCACACTCAGGTGGCCCTGGTCCTGACTCAGTGCCTGCAAGGCCTTGGGGCCCAACGGCTTACCCGTATTGGGATCGATAAAACCCTGAAGACGTGCTTCTGCAGCGGGATTGGACATGTTTTCTCCTGAATCGGTGATGAGGGGGCGGTTCATCGAATCATTATAGTATGAGTCTCGAAAATCCCGCACCGGATTGATACAATGTCGGATTGCCAATCATCATCGGCACCGTTCGGGCAACTTTTGCAACCGGGCCAATTTTTTCAGGAACACTCATGTCTCGCACCCTTCTCGTCACCAGCGCACTTCCCTACGCCAATGGCAGCATCCACCTCGGCCATCTGGTGGAACATATCCAGACCGATATCTGGGTCCGTTTTCAGCGTATGCAGGGGCATACCGTCCACTACTTTTGCGCGGACGACACCCATGGAACGCCGGTCATGCTGGCTGCCAAGGCGCGCGGCCTGACCCCGGAGGCCATGGTCGATCTCGCCCATGCCGAGCATCTGGCGGACTTCCAGGGATTTCACGTCGAGCAGGACCTCTATTACAGCACCCACTCCCCCGAAACCCGGCACTATGCCACTGAGTTGTACCTGCGCCTCAAGCAGAAAGGCCTGATCACCGTCCGTGCCATCGAACAATTCTATGATCCGGTGGAAGCCATGTTCCTGCCGGATCGCTTCATCAGGGGGACCTGTCCGCGTTGCAAGGCGCCCGACCAATATGGCGACAACTGCGAGGTCTGCGGCGCCTCCTATGCCCCGACGGATCTGATCGAACCGCGTTCAGCCCTGTCCGGCGCCAGTCCCGAACGCCGCCTGTCCGAACATCACTTCCTGCGTCTGGCGGCGTGCGAGGATTTTCTGCGCGCCTGGACCCGCTCGGGAACCATTCCCGAAGAAGCCGCCAACAAACTGGACGAATGGTTCAAAAGCGGCCTCACGGACTGGGACATTTCGCGCGATGCCCCCTATTTCGGCTTTGAAATCCCGGATGCCCCGGGCAAATTCTTCTATGTATGGCTGGATGCCCCGATCGGTTACATCGGCACCTTCAAAAAACTGGCGGAATTGCAGGGTCTGGATTTCGAGGAAGCCTGGCGGGCAGACAGTTCCTGGGAACTCTACCATTTCATCGGCAAGGATATCCTCTACTTCCATGCCCTGTTCTGGCCAGCCGTACTGCACCAGTGCGGACTACGCCCCCCCACCCGTCTTTTCGTGCATGGGTTCCTCACCGTCAATGGTCAAAAAATGTCCAAAAGCCGGGGTTCCTTCATCACTGCCCGGCACTATCTGGAACGCCTGGACCCCAATTACCTGCGCTATTATCTGGCCGCCAAATTGAATGGCAGCATGGAGGACATCGACCTCAACCTCGAGGATTTCACTGCCCGGGTGAACAGTGATCTGGTCGGAAAATACATCAACCTGGCCAGTCGCAGTGCCGGTTTCATCACCAAACGTTTCGACGGCCACCTGGCCGATACCCTGCCCCCGGCGCAGGTGGCCCTCATCACCCGGTTCCAGAGCCAGGCCACGCTCATTGCCCAGGCCTACGAGGCACGGGACACCAGCCGGGTGCTGCGCGACATCATGCAACTGGCCGATCTCGCCAACCAGTTCGTGGATCAGCACAAACCCTGGGAACTTGCCCGTGACCCGGCCCAATCCCTCGCCCTCCAGCAGGGCTGCAGCACGATATTGGAACTGTTTCGCCTGCTCACCCTGTACCTCAAACCCATCCTCCCGCGCATTGCAGAAGCCGTCGAACGTTTTCTGGACATTCCGCCACTCTCCTGGGCCGATGTGACCCGTACCCTGGCGGGAGGACACCGCATTCTGCCCTATACGCACCTGATCACCCGCGCTGATCCTGCCAAGGTGAGCGAATTGGTGGGGGCGAATCCCCCTCTGCCCAAGTGATGAGGGACGAGGATGAAACTTTCATGCGCGAAGCGCTGAACCTGGCCCAACAGGCTGCCCAGGCGGGGGAAGTGCCCGTCGGTGCCCTTCTGGTCCAGGAAGGCCGGATTCTCGGGTACGGACATAATTCTCCCCTGAGCGCCTGTGACCCCAGCGCCCATGCGGAAATGCAAGCCATCCGCATGGCGGCGCGCGCCCTGAACAATTACCGCCTGCCGGAATGTACCCTGTACGTCACCCTCGAACCCTGTTGCATGTGTGCCGGAGTCATTCAACACGCCCGCCTCAAACGGGTGGTCTACGGGGCCGCCGACCCCAAGACCGGAGCCTGTGGCAGCGTGGTGGACCTCTTTTCCGACCCTCGCCTCAATCATCATACCCGGATCCTTGGCGGGGTCTGCGCCGAAGACTCGGCCGAATTGCTCCGCTGTTTCTTTCGGGCACGCCGTTCGTGAGCGCACCTCCTTTCGTCCACCTGCGCCTGCACAGCGAGTTCTCCATTTCGGATGGCCTGGTGCGCATCGACGAGGCCGTGGAACTGGCGCGCTCCCGGAACATGGGGGCATTGGCCCTGACCGATCTCAACAATCTCTTCGGCTGGGTTCGTTTCTACCTGCAGGCCCGCAAGGCTGGCATCAAACCCATTGCCGGCGCGGAAGTCTGGATCGCTTCCGACGAAGATCATCCTCATCCTTTCCGGGTCGTTCTGCTGGTGCGCACACTCTCCGGCTACCACGCCCTCTGTCGCCTGCTGTCGGCGGCCTGGCGCGAGCACCAGCAACAGGGCATTGCCTACGTGCCCCTCGCCCTGCTGATCCAGGAAAAAGAAGGACTGCTCGTCCTCTCCGGCGCGGACCAGGGAGATGTGGGTCAGGCCCTGAGCGCGGGACAATGGGACCTGGCCCGGGCCCGGGCTCTGGCCTGGAAAACCCGGTGGGGGGATGACTACTATCTGGAACTCCAGCGGATCGGCGACCCGATGCGCGACCGACTCTGCGAGCCCACGGTCCAGTTGGCAGCAGAACTGGATATTCCCGTGGTCGCCACCCACCCCATCCAGTTTCCTGCACGAGAGGATTTCAAGGCCCATGAAGCCCGCGTGTGCATCGCGGAGGGTCGCCTGCTGGCGGATCCAAAACGCCCGCATCTTTTTACCCCGGAGCAGTATTTCAAATCCCCGGACGAAATGGCCGAACTGTTTCAGGACATTCCTGCAGCCCTCGCCAACTCGGTGGAGATCGCGCGTCGCTGTTCCCTCGAATTGACGCTGGGGAAGTCCCGTTTGCCTGATTTCCCCACTCCCGAAGGGATCACCCTCGACGACTTTCTGCGCCAGCAGGCCCAGGCAGGCCTGGAGCGCCGCCTGACCCAACTGTACCCCGATGAAACCCTGCGTCAAAAGGAAACCGCCACCTATCGGGAACGTCTGGATTTTGAGTGTCAGACCATCGTTCAGATGGGATTCTCCGGCTATTTCCTGATCGTGGCAGACTTCATCAACTGGTCCAAACATCACGGCGTGCCGGTGGGCCCCGGGCGGGGTTCGGGCGCAGGATCACTGGTCGCTTTCAGTTTGGGAATCACCGATATCGATCCCTTGCGGTATGACCTGCTTTTCGAGCGCTTCCTCAACCCGGAACGGGTATCCATGCCTGACTTTGATATCGATTTCTGTCAGGACGGACGGGACCGGGTCATCGACTACGTCCGGGAACGCTACGGACGGGATTCCGTCGCCCAGATCGCCACCTTCGGTTCCATGGCGGCCAAGGCCGTGATTCGGGATGTCGGACGGGTCCTGGACCTGCCCTATAACTTTGTGGACCAGCTGGCCAAGTTGATCCCTTTCGAAATCGGCATGACTTTGGCCAAGGCTCGGGAACAGGAACCCCAGATCAACCAGCGCGCTGCTCAGGAAGAAGAGGTGGCGGAACTGCTGGCCCTGGCCGAAGCGCTGGAAGGCCTCACGCGTAATGTCGGCATGCACGCAGGAGGCGTACTGATCGCCCCCGGCAAACTGACCGATTTCACGCCGCTCTACCAACCCGAAGGTTCGGAAGCCGTGGTCAGTCAATACGACAAGGACGACGTGGAAAAGGTCGGCCTGGTCAAATTCGACTTTCTGGGGTTACGCACACTCACCATCCTCGACTGGACGGTGCGTTATATCCGGGAGCGGGCGCGCACCCCCGAAGAACGGCAATTCACGGTAGAACAGATTCCCCTTGACGATCCCCAAACCTATGCGCTCTTCGGCAGTGGCAACACCACCGCCGTCTTCCAGCAGGAATCGCGCACGGCCAAGGATATGGAGAAACGGCTCAAACCCGACAACTTCGAGGACATCATCGCCCTGATGGCCCTGAATCGTCCCGGCCCGCTCCAGTCCGGCATGGTGGACGACTTCATCCTGCGCAAACAGGGCAAGGCCACCGCCGAGTATTTCCACCAGTCGCTGGAACCGGTCCTGCGCCCCACCTATGGGGTCATCGTCTATCAGGAACAGGTGATGCAGATCGCCCAGATCCTGGCAGGTTATACTCTGGGGGCCGCCGATCTGTTGCGCCGCGCCATGGGAAAAAAGGATGCAGTCGAAATGGGTCGGCAGCGCAGCCGCTTCATCGAAGGCGCCACTACGCGCGGCGTCAGCGTCAAGTTGGCGACGCAACTCTTCGATCTGATGGAGAAGTTTGCCGAATACGGGTTCAACAAGTCCCATTCAGCCGCCTATGCCCTGATTTCCTACCAGACTGCCTGGCTCAAGACCCATTACCCCGCCGAATTCATGGCCGCCACCCTGTCTGGTGATCTGGACGATACCGACAAGGTTGCGCTCTTCGTCGCCGACGCTCAGCAAAACGGGTTGGTGATTCTTCCCCCGGACATCAATGCATCGGATTATCGTTTTCGCCCGGCCGGGGACAACACCATCCGGTATGGCCTCGGTTCGGTCAAAGGCACCGGCGAAGGAGCGGCCCTCGAAATCGTCAGGCAACGCAGTAGCACACCGCCGGAACCCTATCGAAGTCTGTTTGATTTCTGTCGCCGGACGGACAAACGCATCGTCAATCGCCGGGTCATCGAAGCCCTGATCAAGGCGGGGGCCTTCGATACCCTGCATCCCAACCGGGCGGCCGCCCTCAATGCCGTGGAATCCGCACTCAATCATGGCGAACAGGCCCAGCGCCATGCCCAGCAAGAAGGTCTGTTTGACGCGTTGGCAGAATCGTCATCGAACGATCCCCCCCTCCCCCCCTATCCCGAGTGGTTGCCCAACGAGCAACTGACCCAGGAAAAGTCCGTGCTGGGCTATTACTTCAGCGGCCACCCTTTCACGCACTACCGCCCCCAACTCCGGTACTGGGGATTGACCCCCCTGGAACAGTTGACCCCCCGTCCCGAGTTGATTCGGGTGGCCGGGGTCGTGGTACAAAGCCGGGTCCAGCAAACCCGGCGCGGACGCATGGGCATGGTCATGCTGGACGATGGCTCGGCGCGCGTGGAGATCACCGTATTCAGCGAACTATTTGATCAGGTACGCCCCCTGCTCAAGGAAGACCGACTGCTGGTGGTGGAGGGCAAGGCAACCCTGGACAACTTTACCCAGGGGGTACGCCTCACCGCCGAACAGGTCCTGTCCCTGTCTCAAGCCCAGACCCGCTTTGCACGCCAGGTCACTCTGGAGGTTCCCCAGCATCAGAGCGCAAAAACCCTCTCTCTCCTGAAGGAACTTCAGCCTTCCTTCCAGCCCGGCCCCTGCGCCCTCGTTCTGCGCTACTGCCATCCCGAGGTGGAAGCGGCCATCCGCCTGCCCGACTTTCTGCTGGATGAAACCCTGTGGGATCTGCTCCGCGCCCGCTTTGGCGAAACGGCCCTGACACTCGATTACGGCAGTCGTCCGGTCAACGAATGACGCTACTCTGACCTGAACCAGGCGTCCTGATCGATGAACCAGTCTCCGGCACCCACCTGCCCCACGGGCAAACACTGCCCCTGATCGAGCGCCTGCAGGATGGCGCGCTTGCTCCCCCCCGTCACCAGAAAAACCCGGTGGCGCGCCCGTTGCAGCAGGGTCAGGCCCAGGGAGATTCGTTCGGGAGGCGGTTTGGGCGCAGCATGCTCGGGCACCACCGGCGCCTCGGACGACAGGCTGGCGTGCCCTGGAAACAGACTGGCCGTATGACCATCTTCGCCCATCCCCAGCAATACCAGATCGATGCTCCCCAACGTCTCCAGCACCTTGGCGTGATGGGCGCTGCCGACCTCGGCCCCCCATTCCGCCCGCATGGGCTCAAAACGCGCCAGACGGGGTCCCTCGGCCTGAAGCAGGGTATTTCGAATCAGGGTATCGTTACGCTCCGGGTGGTCCACGGGAAGGCACCGTTCATCGCCGAGCGACAGTTCCAGACGCTGCCAGTCCAAAGTTTCCCTGGCCATCTGACGATAACAGGCGGCCGGGGTTTTACCGCCCGCCAGTACCCAATGAAAGCGGGGGGCCTGAGCCAGGCCCGCCCGCAGGATCCGCACCAGATGCTCCGTGGCGCCCAACGCAAGAGATTCTGGATTCGGGTACAGGTACACCCGACCATGGTCTTTCCAGAGAAAGGTCTGCATGAAGCGCGCGTTCTCAGAAGGGGTGCAGATCGGCACCGGACGGGTCGAGTCCATGCCGCCAGAATTGATCCTCATTTGAAAAGAGACGGTAGGTTCCCCGTGGCCCCCAGGTTCCCGCCGGATAGGGCTGGATGAACTCTCGCTCCGTAGCCCATACCTTGAGCACCGGATCGACGATCTTCCAGGCCGATTCCACCTCGTCGATCCGCAAAAACAGGGAATGGTCGCCCTTGATCACATCCAGCAACAATTCTTCATAGGCGCTGTAATCGGTTTCGTCGCCTTGCCGGTAGGTGGCATCCAGACTCAGTGTCCGGGTCTGCAACTCGAGGCCCGGCATGCGCACCTGCATCTCCACCCGCAAGCATTCATCCGGTTGAATGCCCATCATGATCCAGTTGGGCTGTACTGGTCCTGACCGTACCCCCCGCAGCAAATCCTGGGGAGGAGTCTTGAACCGGATGTAGACCGCTGAACTGTTTTCAGCCAGCCGCTTCCCGGTGCGCAGGTAAAACGGCACACCAGCCCAACGCCAGTTGTCGATATACAGTTTCAGGGCCGCGTAGGTCTCGCTGGTACTGTCGGAGGCTACCCCGGCTTCCTCGCGATACCCAGGAACGGTTTCGCCATGAACCGTCCCCCCGACATATTGGGCGCGAAAAGCCTGGGCATGCACGGCATTGGGCGGAATGGCACGAACCGACTGCAATACCTTGACCTTTTCGTCCCTCAGATGCTCGGCCTCCAGGGAAACCGGCGGTTCCATGGCGACCAGGGTCAGCACCTGCAACAGATGACTCTGGATCATGTCGCGCAGGGCACCCGCCCCTTCGTAATAATCGGCGCGCCCCTCGATCCCCAGAGTCTCCGAGTGGGTGATCTGCACATGATCGATATAATGGTGGTTCCACAGAGGTTCGAGCAGAACATTGGCAAATCGGAACACCAGGACGTTCTGAACCGTTCCCTTGCCCAGATAGTGATCGATGCGGTAGATCTGATGTTCCTGCAGGTGACGATACAACCCGGCCTGCAGGGTCTCGGCGCTCAGCAGGTCATAGCCGAAGGGTTTCTCGATCACCACCCGGCGCCACCCATTCTTTTCCCGCAACAGACCCTGAGTGCCCAACTGGTCGATGATGCCCGGATAATCCGCCGGACGCACCGCCATGTAGAACACGTGATTGGCAGGGAATACCCCCTCATCCTTCAACGTGATCTGAAGCGCCTGATAGGAAGCGGAATCACTGGGATCGATGCGTTGATAATGCCAGCGGGCCAGGAACCGCTCGATCAACGGATCCTTTTCCTGAGGAAACAGTTGCTGAATCCTGGCGCGCCAGGAATCCTGGTTTTCGTCTTCGAGACTCAGTCCCAAAAACGTCAGTGACGCTGGCAGGCGCCCCAGGCTTTCCAACTGAAACAGAGCCGGAATCAACTTGCGCCGCGCCAGATTGCCCGCAGCCCCAAAAATCACCAATGTGGTCGGTTCGAGTTCCTTCATGGGCATCTCCGGTTCACTGTCCGGTGGCTTGAATGGCATGTCCGCCAAAGGCGTGGCGCATCACCGAGAGCAGTTTGAAGGTCAGCGCCTCCCGATCCTGACTCTGAAAACGCAGATGCAGCGCCAGACTGAGTACCGGTGCAGGGACCCCCTGTTCGATGGCCTCGATGGCGGTCCAGCGCCCTTCCCCGGAATCCGCCACCACGGGGGCCATCTGATTCCAGTCCACGCCTTTGCGCAACGCATCCGCCGTCAATTCGAGCAACCAACTCCGCACCACCGACCCTTCTCCCCAAAGATCGGTGATCTGGGCCAAATCGAGATCAAAGGCAGTTTTCCCCTGCAACAGGGCCAATCCTTCGGCCAGGGACTGCATCATGCCGTACTCGATGCCGTTGTGGACCATTTTGACGTAATGTCCTGCGCCCACCGGTCCCACATGAGCCCAACCCCGTTCGGGATGGGGAGCCAGAATTTCGAGGAAAGGACGCACCAGCCGAGCAACTTCCGGGGTTCCCCCCACCATCAGGCAATAACCGTTTTCAAGCCCCCACACGCCGCCGGACGTGCCGGCATCCATGAAACCGATCCCTTTCTCGGCCAACAGGGCCGCACGCCGCTCGCTGTCGTGATAGTTGGAATTGCCGCCGTCCACCACCACATCGCCCGGCTCCAGACGCTGGCTCAACCCCAGAACTTGTTCTTCGGTAATGGGCCCGCTCGGCAACATCAGCCAGATTACCCGGGGTGCGGGGAGTGCGGCAATCAGGGTTTCCACCGAGGAGGCCCCCACAATGCCTGCAGACGCCACCCAGGAACGAACCACTTCAGGTGAATGGTCGTAGCCCACCACGGTCACCCCGGCGCGCGCCAACCGGGTCGCCATATTCCCGCCCATCTTGCCCAACCCCATCATTCCAATCTTCATGCCGGTTCTCCCTTGACAAGGGTCTCCGCTGCCCGCTCGACAGGACTGACCCCGATGGGGCATTCTAGTCCAGTTACCGAAGCAAATTGTGTCAATTCTCAATACCAGTCGCCACCTACATCGTAAAATTCCACAGTGGACGGGTCTATATTCCATATTGGACATGCAAATAATCCTGTTTTGACGTAGGATGATCCCCTTCTGAATGACGGCTTTCTCATGAATAACGCAGGTACACACATTTATCCACGATATATCCAGCCGCGCATCGTGGAAGCGTTGGCCGATACCCCGGTGGTACTCCTGAGCGGCCCGCGTCAAGCCGGAAAAACGACATTGGTACGGCAATTTTCCTTCGCTCATCGTAAATTTGTTACCCTGGACGATGAGTTAACCCTGCTGGCCGCACGCCAGGATCCAGTGGGGCTGATCCGGAGTCTCGACTGTGCCGTGATAGACGAAGTGCAACGGGCTCCTGCACTTCTGTTGGCAATCAAAAAATCCGTTGATGAAGACCGCCGACCAGGTCGTTTTCTCCTGACGGGTTCCGCAAACCTGATGACATTGCCCACGGTGGCCGATTCGTTGGCGGGGCGGATGGAAACACTCATCATGCTTCCGCTTGCCGGGTGTGAGATGCAGTCCAGCGCAGGCAAGTGGATCGATGCCGTTTATGATGGGCGTATCCCAAAAACAGAACGCCCGGAAGTGGGTGACAAACTGGTGGAAAAAGTCCTGCGCGGTGGTTACCCCGATGCAGTATCCCGTGCAACGCCGCGTCGCCGAGCCGCTTGGGCGAAGCAATATGTGGATGCCCTGATTCAGCGCGATGTGCGCGACATCGCCAGCATCGACAAGTTGGATCACCTGCCCAGACTACTCAAATCCCTGGCGCAGATGGCTGGTCAATTGTGTAACTTTACGCAACTCGGCGGCCAGGTAGGACTGGACAGCAAGACCGCCAACAAATACCTCGCCGTGTTCGAGCAGATGTTCCTGCTGCGCCGGGTGGAACCGTGGTCAAGCAATCGCCTGAGCCGCATTGTCAAGACCCCGAAAATTCAGTTCATTGATTCCGGCCTGCTCAGCACACTGGTTGATTTGAACGAAGCCCCTGCCATTCGTGACCGCGCATTGTTTGGTCGTGTGCTGGAAAATCATGTCTATTCGGAGTTGCTGAAGCAGGCCACCTGGGCGGAGCGGAATTACACGCTACACACCTATCGCGACAAAGACCAGGTCGAAGTGGACTTCGTGATCGAAGACCCTGCCGGGCAGGTCGTTGGCGTGGAAGTCAAAGCCGCAGCGAGTGTCAGCACAGGCGATTTATCTGGCCTGAAAAAGTTGGCCACCCTGGCAGGCAAACAATTTGTTGCCGGCATCGTGCTGTATGACGGCAACGATACATTGCCCATTGGTGAACGGCTCTGGGCTGTGCCACTTTCAACTCTGTGGAACGACTGACATGGACTTCACAAACCAGATGACTCTGAACCAGACCCGCACCAGCAGAGAGTCTGGCGAACGGTTTCATCTGTAATCAGGGCCTCGGCTAGGAGTAATCGGGTTCGTTGCCTTCCTTCCACTTGATGTTACAGCCCAGGCTGGGGTATTGATCAGCGATCTGGGGCGCATCGATGAGGACGGCTTCCAGCGCGGCAACGAGATCCTTGCCGGTGACCGGTTCGGTGTTTTTGGGACGACTGCCGTCGAACTGTCCTCGATAAACCAGTCGATGGTGACGGTCGAAAAGAAAAAAGTCCGGGGTGCACGCAGCACGGTAGGTTTGAGCCACCGCTTGGGATTCATCATACAGATAGGGGAAGGCATAGCCCGCCAAGAGAATTTCTTCCTTCATCTTTTCCGGACTGTCCAGAGGGTACCGGTCGGCGTCATTGGCGTTGATACCCACCACAGCCACGCCACGGGCCATGAATTGGCGGGTGACTTCGGCCAGTTTTGCACGGATGTGGATGACGTAGGGGCAATGGTTGCACAGGAAGATGACCAGCAAGGGCTTTTGGGCAGCCAGGTCGGCCAGGTGCCAGATTTTTCCATCGGCATCCGGGAGAGAAAAGTCGGGGGCTGGCGTGCCAAGGTCGAGCATGAGGGAAGCGGTTTGTACCATGAGGGCGATTCCTGAACAGTAAGGACTGGTTGGGATTATAACGAAGAATCCATATTCCTATTGGTGCCGTTTCTGATCGGGTGGCGCGATGGCGCGCAGGGCTTCGACCAGCCTATCCATATCAGTAGCTGGGCTGTTTGAACCGGTTTGTGCCAAGGCCGCGCGCAGCCGAGCGGCGTGCAGCATTGCTCTTTCCAGTCCTTCGCCACCTCCGACCGTCATGAAAATTCGCGGATCGGCTTTGTGGTAGTCAGGCAAGATAGCCTGCAATTCAGGAAGCACATCGGAAAACCGCGTGAATGTCTGGTCACAGTAACGGAAATGCAGCAGGAGCCACACCTCAAAACAGGGCGTACTAATGATGGGCTCGATGCAGATTTTCGGCAGCCCCTTTTTCTTGTTGGCGCGCTGCAGGGGCACCTTACATAGTTTGAGTGCCTGCGCCAAATCCGACTGTTCGGCATCGACCAAGACAAATACACGATCACGCGAAATCTGCTCGAAACGTTGCCGAGCTCGGTTAACCACGGCCACTGCATTGCTGTTGGATTGGCCCTCGATAATCTCAACACTTGCTGCGTTGATACCGAGGTGCTGGAGCAAGCCGTGCAGATAAAACGGCTCGGTGCACTCGCCTTCACAGACCAATAAAGATGATCCCGATTCGCGCCGTGTTGCCCTCTTGCGCTCGGCTTTGACGCGCTCCTTGGCCAACTGTCGGTGTTTGGCTTGGTTCTCTCGCATTCAGCCTCCTCAGAACAAGAATTCGCTGAGGAAGGGAATAGCGCCATAGCGCCCCTGTAGATAGCCACGCTCGATGGCCTCGCCCTTGCGCGGACTGAATTCCGTTAAGCTGTAGAGTTCGGTGCTTTGGTCTTTTTTCTTTTCGACAAACCAAACCTGATCGCGACGCAGCAGTTCTGGGTCCAGCATCGAGGTGTCGTGCGTGGTCATCCACAGTTGCGCCCCATTTTGAGACAGGTGGGGCTTGTGCAACATTTTTAATACATAGCGCGTCAGTAATGGGTGCAGACTGGTATCGAACTCATCCACCACGATGAGTTTGCCGTTTTCAATGGCATCCAGCAGCGGAGCAGCATAACCGAGTAGCCGCAGCGTGCCATAGGACTCATAGCGGCGGTCGAACCACTGTTCCATCCCGTCGCCGGTCTTGTGGCAGAACTCAACATCCGGCAGATCACCATCGAAGGTACGCAACTCGGGCGGCTTGCCAGGCTCAAGTTTGAATTCGATTTGCTGGCTCTTGCGCTTTTCCACTTTGATGTCACTGATATGGATATCGGCGGCATTCATCAAGCGCAGCACCCACTCTTTGTAATGAGGATCTTCCAGACGCAGCAGTGTCGGTATGAGATTAAATTCTGATCGTGCCGGCAGCACGATCAGGTCATTAGCAAACCAGTTGAACAGTGGCTGCAGTTGCCGGCTGTTGGACTGAGCAGCCTGTGTGAGAAACAGTGCACGGGCGCCAGTGTTGGCTTTCCAGATCTCACGCTGGCCCTTCTTCTCGCCCTTGAAATGAACAGAAAACGGCTCCCAATCGTTTTTACCGGTTTCCGGGTTGTAGTGATATTCGAACCAACGCTGCGCCTTGCTGGACTGGTAAACCAGCAGCCACTCACCACGGATTCGTTCGGCGTCATGAGCAAACCCATACTGATAGCGAACGCCGCCCAGCAATAGGGTGATCTCGAACTGGGTGGCTTGATGACGCGAATCGGCATCCAGCAGGAACGGGGTGTATTGCTCGCGGAATTGGGGCTCCAGCAGGCGCGTGGAGTTAAGCGTGAGTTGCTGCATGGTCATCAAGGCAAAGATCAGATTGGTCTTGCCGCCAGCATTGGCACCATAGATCACCGCAGAGCGCAGCAGTTTAGGCATGGCTGTCCTACCAGTGGCAACGCAGTGGGTGCCCTCCAGCCATTTGTCGCCTGACGCCACGAAACTGAGGCACTGCTCCTCGCGGATCGAGCGGTAGTTGACTACCCTGAATTCGACCAGCATTTTTGCCTCCAATAAGAATAACAAAACTATTGTTGACATTTTGTTGCATATAGTCAAGTTATTTTTAAGTTGACTGCGAATTAAATCCAACCAGTATCGGTTGATGCCTGCAGGGAGAATCCATATTCCTATTGGTGCCGTTTCTGATCGGGTGGCTGTTTATACTGGTGGTCATGGACCCTGCCCTGAAAATCCTGCACGACACCTTTGGATACACGGAATTTCGCGGGTTCCAGAAGGAGGTGATCGACCATGTCGGGGGCGGGGGAAGCGCACTGGTGTTGATGCCCACCGGCGGAGGAAAATCCCTTTGCTATCAGATTCCCGGATTATTGCGCCCCGGCGTGACCCTGGTCATTTCCCCGCTCATCGCCCTGATGCAGGATCAGGTTCAGGCCCTCAGGAAACGCGGGATTGCCGCTGCATGCCTCAATTCCTTTCAGACAGAGGGGGCGCTGAGGGAGGTTCAAAATGCACTGATGGCCCATGAACTCAAATTCCTTTATCTGGCACCCGAGCGTTTGGTTCAGAACCATTTTCAGTCAATGCTGCGGCGGGTATACGAGAAGGGGCAAGTAGCGCTGTTTGCCATCGATGAGTGTCATTGCATTGCCGAATGGGGCCATGATTTCCGTCCCGAATACCAACAGTTATCCGTGCTGGCTGACCAGTATCCGGAGGTCCCCCGTATTGCCGTCACAGCCACCGCCGATGTGCATACCCGCCAGGAAATCGGCGAATCCCTGAAACTGGACGGAGCACGCTGTTTTGTCAGCAGTTTTGACCGACCCAATCTGCATTATTGCGTGACAGAACGAAAAGCAGCCCTGCCCCAGATAGAACACTTCCTTCAACGACACTCCGGGCAAGGGGGGATTTTGTACTGCCCCACCCGCCGCATGGTGGAAAGTCTTGCCCAACGATTGCACACTTCCGGCTGGCCTTGTCTTCATTATCATGCGGGCTTGAGTCCGGCGCTCAGGGAGCAGGCACAGTACCAGTTTCTGCAGCAATCGGAACGGATCATGGTGGCAACCATTGCCTTTGGGATGGGCATCGACAAGCCGGATATTCGTTTCGTGGTTCATCTGGCCCCTCCCCGTTCTCTCGAGGGGTATTATCAGGAAACCGGGCGGGCTGGACGGGATGGACAGGTGTCTGAAGTGCTGTTGCTTCATCACCCGGAAGATCAATCATTTTCCTCCGCTGAAGAATCAGGAACCGGAGATTCATTTCATCACCGGGTACTGCAAAGAAAACTCGAAGGCGTCGAGAGATTCATCCATACCCGGCAGTGCCGACGCCAGGGCCTGCTGAACTATTTTGGCGAATCCCATGAAGGCCATTGTGGGACCTGCGATGTATGCAATCCGGCGTACCAGCATTGGACGGGTTCCCTCAAACGCCTTTCGACGGTATTGTTTGCCCCTTCCCACAGTCAGGGGTTGAGAAGAAATCGAAACAACAAATGAACACGCTTTGGATGGACGTTGCTGCTATCCCAGTGAGAACATGGGAAGATTCCCGAATCGACGGGCTGGAACTTGACTTTTAACAACCAGTCTATATACTGGTCTACAAAAACCGAAGGGAGCAGGTCGTGAACATCGAAGTTGGATCCTACGAAGCCAAGACGAAGTTGCCAGAGTTGCTGCGCGGTATACAGGCTGGCAATCGTTACACCATCACCCTGCGGGGCGAGGCCGTGGCCGATCTTGTGCCAACAGAAGGCAACAAACACTCAGAGGCCATGGCAGCCGTCGATGAAATACTGTCCTACATGCAAGCTCGCAAGCCTGTGGGCGGTATCGATCTCAAGGGACTTATCAACGAAGGCCGGGCATGAATTTTGTTCTGGATGCTTCTGTTGCGCTGCTTTGGTTAGTGCCAGAAAGCAATCCGGCAGGCGTGGATTATGCCAGCGCGACCCTGAAGGCACTCAAGGAATCTCAAGCCGTTGTGCCGTCGCTGTTGGCACTTGAAGTCGCCAATGTTATCGCAAAGATCGAGTCCAAGAGGGTCGTGACCGAGGCGGACTCGCAACGCTTCATTGCCCTCTTTGGGCGGCTCAACCTCGTCACCGATCAGGCAACGGCGGCACACGCCTTGGGCAACACCTTGAACCTCGCTCGGCGCTATAAACTGTCGACCTACGATGCCGCCTATCTGGAACTGGCACTGCGCACCGGCCTGCCGCTGGCAACGCTTGATGCAGATCTGGTGAAGGCCGCCACCACCGCAGGCGTTCCGATCTTCGGCACGCACTGATACGGCTCTGCCTGTTTTCCAACCAGCAGTCCTGATACAGCAACCCCGCGTACACCATCACGCGCAGCGCCATGTATTTGGCGCGTGTGGTTGACTCATTGTTTATGGGTTGCTTTTAAACTACAATGAAAATGTGATAAGAATTCTCAGATACCAGTCTGAAGATGGAGAATCGCCGATTTCTACTTGGTTCGGCGATTTACGGGATTCTCGGGCGAGAGCTCAAATCGAAATCCGTCTGCGCCGAGTATCAACAGGAAATTTCGGCGATTGCAATCCGGTTGGCGAAGGTGTGCTGGAACTGAAAATTGATGTTGGCGCAGGTTACCGGGTTTACTGTGCAAGGCATGGGCAGGCGTTAATAATATTGTTGTGCGGTGGTAATAAAAGCACTCAGAAGACAGATATCAAGTTGGCCAAGGATTACTGGCTGGACTGGAAACGGAGGAATAAATGAAAACTCAGGATGCCAAGTTGAAAGCTTCGGTTTCTCATCACGATGAACTTATAAAAGAACTTCGCGCTGACCGCGAGTTCGCCGTTGAATATCTAGGAGCCGCCTTGTCTGAATTGGACGATCCGGACAATCGTGCAGTCGGGCTGCTGGCGATGAGAGATGTTGCCGAAGCATACGGCGGATTGGGTGCTGTTGCCCAAGAAGCAGGAATAAACAGGGAATCCCTTTATCGCGCCTTATCTCCCAAAGGCAACCCGACGCTCAAGACAATCCTTGCTGTAATGAAGACGGTCGGGATGAAACTTTCGGTTGAGCCAAGCAATCACGTTCACGCTTGACCTTGCTTGGCAATAGGGGATATAAGCTTCCGTGCTGTGTACGAATAGGTTGAAATTTGTTGAGTGACCACTGCCATCGACCGGACGGAATCCTCTTTAATCGATCAACTCACCGTGGTCTGATGCCCTGCGACACGCCTCAGAGTGAGTAGCAGCATCACTATAAACAACAAGGGTGAAATCTGGAACAGTGACAACAGGATCACAAAATGAAGTTCCATCACCTGATGTGGTGTCTATATCACTCCCAACGGTCCGTTGTCACTGGTTGACGCCAACCCGACTTAAAAGTTATACCACCCTAACTGCAGTGGCAGTTTTATTCACCTATCTGTTCTTTGTGGGACGGTCTGTCCCCATGATTTTGGCAGGGCACACGCCTTATATAGACCTCGTGGTTTTTTGGGTGGTCGCAAAAAACACTTTGAGCGGACACGCTCAAAATATGTATGACCTTTTGAAGTTACATCAACAGGTGCTTCTTGTATGCCCGGACGAAAAGAAATGGCAGGCCTGGAGTTACCCCCCGTTGTTCTATCTCGTCATCACCCCGCTTGGATGGCTTCCCTATATCTGGGCTTACACCCTGTTTATAGCCAGTACGATGGGGGGGTTTGTACGTGTCCTCTGGATGGTTTTTCCCGGAAAGTGGATGCTCCGAGTATTACTTTCTTCACCGGCAGTTTGGTTTAATTTGTTCTTGGGGCAAAACGGCTTTTTGACAGCATTTTTGGCGGGCGCCGGTTTGTTGGCGTTACATCGCAAACGGCCAATTTTGGCGGGTCTGTTGATCGGGCTTCTGACATTAAAGCCCCAGTTGGGCATTTTGTTTCCCGTGGCTTTGCTGGCTTGTCGAGCCTGGAAAACACTGCTGACGGCTACGGTTACAGCCATTGTTGGCACTTGGCTTGCAGCCCAGATGTTGGGTGTTGGGGTGATATCCGATTTTTTGCAGAGTGTGTCAGTGACCCGTTCGTTTATATTGGAAAACCAAGGGGTATGGGGAAACATGCCCACCGTGTTCGCCTTCTTAGCCCAATTGGGCATATTTCTACCGGTGGCGTATGGGGTGCAGGCAGTTTTCGCATTGGGGACCGGTGTTATGGTGTGGAACATTTGGCGGTCGTCCGCACCGGCTGATCTTCGGTACGCGGTTCTCATGTCCGGTTCTCTTTTGGTTAGCCCGTACGTTTTTGATTACGACCAAGTGTGGTTGGCATTCCCAATCGCGTGGCTGACCAAAAGAGGTTTGGATCATGGATGGAACCGTTGGGAACGGGAGATATTGGTTTTTGCATGGGCTTGCCCCATTCTCCTCCTGCTGACCTCAAAGGTCCTTCATCTGCAAATCGGCCCGTTGGCCAGTATTGGACTCCTGTGGATCGTTTGGCAAAGGCGTAACGATGAATCCTTGGTAAATGAGCGGGATTAAGGAGGGTATCGGAAATTTTTAATCTCATAACTGCCCCAACTTCATCGTCAGATCCCCCTCACCAACCCTTACAATAGTTGGGTGGCGCATTATCCGAACTCGTCGCAAGATCATCCACAACAACATCAGCAGCACCCAGGGGCCAATCTGGAGTGGTACAACCTTGGCAACTAATACGGCAAGCAATGGCAACAGCCAGGCTGCAACCAGCACTTCACGCTCCCCACGTAGCCAGCCGCTTTCAAAACCAGACTTTGCAAACCATGCAATCGGGAGGGTCAACCAGACCAGATCATAATCAAAAAGATAGGGACTAACCAAAAGGGTTGCCGTTGTGAGGGCCGCTCCTCTAAGCGGCCAAGAAGGACTGTTTCTCCAAACCTTCCACATCACCATAATTGCACTGGCAGCCACAAGAAAATGGCCCGTGTAGGCCAGCGTCACTGGCACCCCGAGCAGCCTAAGAAAGGAAAAAATCGTAGGCATTTCAGACCATGGGACGATCCCGGTTTCCGTCCACATCCTTGCCTGTCCAATGCTCTGCAGCCAAGCGGCAAACGTACCAGACCCCAGCACCACCGTGCTGACAGACATAAAAGCAAGTGCCACGATAACTGCCGTAAAAAAAGTCCTCCACGCCCCAACGGCAATCAGTGCAAGTGGAAACAGTACAGCCAAATGAGGTTTCATGGAAAGCAACCCGATGAACACACCAGAAAATATGGGCCGCCGCTCCAAGCTGATCAGTGCAGCACCCGCCAATGCGGCGGTTAAATATCCATTTTGCCCCCGGTACAGATTGAACCATAACCCAGAGAATGCAGCCAGACACAGCAGCGACTCCCAACTCCGAATAATGTTCCGGGAAACTACCACAAAACAACCAAGCGTCACCGACATAAAGGCAAGGTAGGCGTGAAAATAAGGTAGCACCGCCAATGGAAAAATAACAAGATAAAAAGTAGGAGGGTAGAACCATCCAAATGATAGAGCCCGCCAATCGGGCAGCACACCTCTCAACTCGTTTGAAAACGCAGAGATGTTGTAGGCATCCAATGCCCGCTCCGTTAATGCGAAATGTGATGCTCCCCAGAATACAAAAAGGTCTGTGTAGATGCTGTAGCCCTTCGGATCGACCAGATTCGAGTAGCGAACGAAACCGATGCTGAACAGCAGAAATATGCCCAGCATAAGAAAGGAATAGAGCCTGATGCGCCCCCGAGTTAACCAGTGCTCATTTCGATCCATTTCCCCATCCATTTTCATGAAGCGAAGCAGGATTACCCCAACCGCACGTCGGTCTGGTTGTCATGCGGATACGCCTCAGGATGAGCATCAGCATCCCCATAAACAATAAAGGGGCAATCTGGGGCAGGGGCACCGGAACCGCGAAATGAAGTCCAATCAACAACGGCGAGATCCAGACCAGCCCCAACAGGACTTTTTCCCAGAGTTGCCACGCCTCAGGCCGGATGTCACTGACCAACCAGACCAGAGAAACCATAGCCCAAGTCAAATCATAGTAGTAGGCATAAGGAGTTGCGAGAATGCTCGCCATCATAAGCAGCGCATATCTGAGAGCAGCTGGTGCCTTCCGGTGACTCCTCCATCCCTGCCACACGGCCCAAATAGCCAACAAGGCGCACAAAGCCTGTCCAGCATAAGCCTGCGCGACTGGAAAGCCTAATTGACGACCCAGGGAGAACAGCGTAGGCATCAATATCCAGGCCATGTATTGATCTTCAAACGTCACCCTGGACAAAGGAATTACCTGAAACCAGGCCTGAAAAGTGTCGATCCCAAGGATAGCCACCGCACCGCCCATGAAGAGAAGTGTGCTGATCCCGGCCACCCACAGGGTTCGCCAATAACCTCCGGCGATCAACGCAAAGGGAAATAGAATCCCCAGTTGTGGTTTGATCGAAAGCACCCCAATCAAAACTCCCGCAAGGATGGGCCGTTTCTCCAGATTCCACAAAGCAGTCGCTGCCACGGCTGCAGTGAGTAGCCCATTTTGCCCGGTAAAAAAATTCAGCAAGGTGGCGGACGACAGTACCCCCCACAGAACGCCTTCCCACTTTAGTAGACGGTAAAGTAGCCCTCCCAGCCCCAGCAGGGAAATCAAGCAAAAAAATAGATAGGACAGGCCCAAAGGTAGCCATCCCAAAGGGTAAACCATCAAATAGAAGGCAGGAGGATAATACCAACCAAAAACCCACTGGGATAGCGGTCTCAATTGCCGAACGGCCTGTTGCAGGAAATCCGGATCGTAAGCCTGAAGAGCCCGTCCCGACTCAGCCATTCTCGAGGCCGTCCAGAATACGGTAAAGTCGAAAAGCGGTTGATAACTGATGCTCACCCAGTACACGCCCAATACGGAGGCCAGTAACAACGGCCATCGAAATTTACCGAAGGGAAATCGCAAAATTCCTCCCCTCAAGACGGGTAACACGCCGCCAGATCATGCCCATGGCGATCCACAGAACGAAGGGAATAATCTGCACATGCGTCTCGGTTGTCAGCAAAACTCCCGCCACGGGAAGTACCCAGAGCACCAGGATCATCCAGCGTTCCCCTGGGTACCACCCCTCGGTTTGGCCGTTCTCCAGCAGGATGACCAGCACATAGCCCAGCCAGATGAGGTCGTAGTCCATCAGATAGGGGCTGGTCATCAAACTGACGAGAATCAAGGCTGCTCCACGCCACTGCCACTCCGTGGTCCGTTTCCACATCAGTGCCAGCCAACCCCAACTGACGGCGGTCAGCGCCCAGTGAATGCCGTAGGCCGTAGGCGAGGATACCCCGAACAGGCGTAACTGTGCGTACACGGTGGGCATATTGAGCCAGTAGTGACTGCCCAGCCCATCCTGTTCCATCAGGCGCCGGGCAAAGTCCAACTCTTGCCACCACCCCCAGAAGACGGCGTCCCCCAGGACAGCGACCGCTACCCCGTTGCTGAGCAGCACCACGAACACGGCCACCGCCAGATCGCGCCAGGCCCGATTCAATAACAGGACGAAGGGAAAAACCAGCCCAAGTTGGGGTTTCATCGCCAGCAAACCGACCCAAACCCCTGTCCAGCCAGAGTTTTTTCGCATGGACCAGAGGGCGGCCCCACATAAGGCCGCTGTCAAGAAACCGTTTTGTCCGCGCAGTAAATTCAACCATACCCCGCCAAAGGAACCCAGGAACCAGAAGGTGGACGGTCGGATCGAATAGCGTCTCAAGACCTTGACCCAGGCGCCCAGGGTGGGCAAGATCCACGCAAGGAATGCGGGGAAATAATGAGGGAAAAATCCCAGAGGCAGAATCAACAGATAATAGGCCGGAGGGTAAAACCACCCGAAATTCCCTTTGACGGTGTGAACAAAATGCACCAACGTGGCATGGAGGATCGGTTCCTGATAGGCTGCGCCAGCTCTGCCCTGCAACGCCAGCACGGCAGCCGCCCAGTAGACCGACAGATCGGAAACCATTAAAAATCCATTTCTGGAGACCGTGGAGGAAAACCCCACAAAAAACAGGGCAATCGCCCCGTAAATCCCCACGCCAATGGCTCCCAATCTGGTGACCTGTGACGGATCGAGCCGTAGGTAGGTCTTAGTCATTGATGAAAGAGGGGGGTTTCCTGATGCCGCGCCATGTCCACCAGAAGGCAGTCATCAAGGAGAATTGGGCAATGGGCACTGTCCAGTTCCAGTGCGTCATCTCATGGGTCAATGCAGGCACCGTCCACAACAGCACCATCAGGCCCCTGTCCCATCGATGATTTTTCTCAACCAGTCCGCGCCCCCACCAGACACCCCAGACCGCCAGCCAGGTCAGGTCATATTCCAGCACGTAGGGACTGGCCATCAGGGCCCCCAAAATCAGCAAGGCATACTTTGAGGAACGGGGCACCGGACGACGCCAAACTGTCCAGAGACACCCTGCAACCCCTGCCGTGACCCCCCCTTGAACCATTTCCGCCCAGGTTTGGCTTCCACCCCATTGTCGAACCCAGGAATAATAAGAGGTGACTTTGAGCAACGGTTCCAATCCATACTGTCCCAATTCCTGCTG